>SFPF01000099.1 GCA_004552155.1 Bacteroidales bacterium | reverse complement strand
GGAGAAGTATCCAAGGATTATACCATTCTTGCTATTGCCGACACGGAAAGTGAGAACCTGAACTCTGTTTTCGAGTCGCAAATTTTCCAGAAAGCCCTCTGCGCCATCTATCCCAAGGAGGCACAACCTCTGCTTGGCAAATGTTACGTGGCAGACGCGCCATCCCCATTGCTGGAACAGTTTTGGAACACCAATGAAGATTTGTTCAAAATAGTTCTTTTCAATCGGTTCAAGAACGATGTTGATAAATTAAAGTGGGTAAACAGAATCATCAAGGTTAACAATCGGGACAACACACGCTATTTTGTCGGACTTGAACAAGGAAAATGGATCAATCGCAACCAGAAACCAGTGTCAAAGAGCGAGGCTTCTTTTTTGATTTTCAAGGCATATTGTGAAAAGAGCCCCAACGCTTCCCTTGACATACAGCACCTCAGGGACGCTTTCCCGGGAGAAATCAACTCTTACTATTACAACCGTTTTCTGAATCATCTATTCTACAACTTTGAAGAAGAAATAACAGTAGATGTTCAAGGTAGTAAGCATTTCGGCGTTGTCCTTTGTCGAAAAAACGATGATTGGGATTTCTATTGGGATGATGACCATGTGCTGCCCAATGTGAAAGGAGAAGTGCGTTGTGTCAAGATGTGGCGCAAAAGCGACTTTGACAAACTGCTGAAGAAGGCTCACGACTATGGCATTATTGTTGAACCAGCCTAAATGAAAATCAACTTAGTAACGCTAAAAAAATAACTTGGGACTTTTTATATTAATTCAAGTTTCGCAAGTGTTCAACTTGTTAGGTTATAAGGTTATAAGGTTTTAAGGTTATGCAGCGTTTTTAGAGTACAGAGAACAGAGTGCAACTGCTATTTCGCTATGATTTGACCTTCCATTGGGGAGATGTCTTCTAATTAACATTTTCTACTTTCCCACGCAAAAGCTTTTGAAGACAGAATGGAGGACTTCATCGGAGGTGATGGCACCGCCGGTGATTTCTGCAAGGTGAAAAAGCACGGAGCGGAGGTCTTGGCTAATAAGGTCGCCGGGCAGGTCGTCGCGCAGGCCGGACGAAACGCGGTCGAGGTCGGCAAGGGCGGAGAGGATGGCGGCATGATGGGGCGCAGCCGAAGGTGCATGAATATGAACGTTTGTGCAAGGCGAGCGCAGAAGCCAAGTTTACTTGGATTATGCCGAGTCGCAGCCAAACGTCTGTTGAAAACGAACGTTTTCGTTAAGCCAGATGAGCAAAGTCGAGTTTACTCGAACTTTGCCATGGCGAGAATTTTCGTGCAAGCGAGTGCAGAGCCGAACTTGTTCGGGCTATGCCGAGCGCAGCCGAAAATGTCCAAGAAAAACGTCTGTTGAAAACGAACTCTATATAAACCCAAAAGAGGGTGTGCCAAAATCGGCACACCCTCTTTTGGGTTTAACGAAAACGCTTATCCCAATTCTTCCAGCGCTTCCATCGCCTCCGCCCAAGCGGTTTCGGCGGCTTCGAGCTGTTCTTTCGTATCGGCATATTCGGCGAAGAGGGCGGTGTCGGCAGCACCCTCGGGCGTGGAAAGGCGGGCTTCGAGGGCAGCCTTGCGCTCTTCGAGGCGCGTCACGGCCGCCTCACATTCCGCCACGGCTTTCTCGGCCTTGCGCACGCGCCGCGCCTTCTCCTTCTGCTGCTCGTAGGTGAGCCTGCCCTCCCCTGCCTCCTTCGGCGCGGTTTCGGCAGCGGCGGGATTGGGGCGAGCGGGCTGGAGATGCAGCTCGTCGAGGCTTTCCATATCTTTCTTTTGCAGATAGTCGTAGATGCCGCCAAGATGCTCGCGCACCTTGCCGCCGCCAAACTCATACACCTTCGTGACCAATCCGTCGAGGAAGTCGCGGTCGTGGCTCACGAGGATCACCGTGCCGTCGAACTCGCGGATGGCTTCTTTCAGCACGTCCTTGGTGCGCATGTCGAGGTGGTTGGTCGGTTCGTCGAGAATCAGCAGATTGACGGGCTCAAGCAGGAGCTTTATCATCGCGAGGCGGCTGCGCTCCCCGCCGCTCAACACCTTGACTTTCTTGTCGGAGGCTTCGCCGCCAAACATGAACGCGCCGAGGATGTCGCGGATTTTCAGACGTACGTCGCCCACCGCCACGCGGTCGATGGTATCAAACACGGTGAGGCTCTCGTCTAAAAGCTGCGCCTGGTTTTGCGCGTAATAGCCTATCTGTACGCCGTGGGCAATGGTAAGCGTGCCCGTAAAGGGTATCTCGCCCATGATGCACTTGACGAGCGTGGACTTACCCTCGCCGTTCTTTCCCACGAATGCCACTTTCTCGCCGCGCTTGATGCGCAGGTTCACGTCGGAGAACACGCAGTGCGCCCCGTAGTCCTTGCGCACGTCCTCGCACACCACGGGGAAATCGCCGGAGCGCGTGCAGGGAGGGAATTTGAGGCGCAGGGCGGAGTTGTCCACCTCATCTATCTCAATCGGCACTATCTTTTCGAGCTGCTTGATGCGGCTCTGCACCTGCACGGCCTTGGTGGGCTTGTAGCGGAAACGCTCTATGAAGTCCTTGATGTCGGCTATCTCTTTCTGCTGATTCTGATAGGCGCGTAGCTGATGCTCGCGGCGTTCGGCGCGGAGGCGCACAAACTCGTTGTAGGTCACCTTATAGTCCACGATTTCGCCGCAGGAGATTTCCATCGTGCGGTTGGTCACGTTGTTGATAAAGGCGCGGTCGTGGCTCACGAGCACCACCGCGCTGCCGCTGCGGGCGAGGAAGTTTTCGAGCCAGCGTATGCTCTCGATGTCGAGGTGGTTGGTCGGTTCGTCGAGCAGCAGCACGTCGGGGCGGCGCAGCAGGAGCTTTGCCAGTTCGATGCGCATGCGCCAGCCGCCGGAGAACTCGCGCGTGGGGCGGTCGAAGTCGGTGCGGCTGAAGCCGAGGCCTTGCAGCGTGCGCTCCATTTCGGCGCGGTAGTTAATGCCGCCCATGAGTTGGAAGCGTTCGTTTTCGTGGGAAAACTCTTCCACGAGTTGCAGATATTCCTCGCTTTCGTAGTCGGTGCGCCCCAGGAGTTGCTTGTTGAGGTTGTCGAGATTCTCCTGCATCTCATTGACGTGGTCGAACGCCTTTTCGGCTTCTTCGATTACGGTGTGCTCGTCGGCAATCACCATCACCTGCGGCAGATAGCCCACGGTGATGTCGCGCTGGCGGATCAGCGTGCCGGAGGTTGGTTCTTGCTCGCCGGCAAGGATTTTCAGAAGGGTGGATTTGCCTGCACCGTTCTTGCCCACGAGGGCGATGCGGTCTTTCTTATTGATGACAAACGTGGCGCCGGAGAACAGCGGCGTTGCGCCAAACGACACGGAGATGTTTTCTGCTGATAGCATTGAATTAACCTGTTGGTTGAATTAACTTATTTTCCTCGAATAATTATTTTTTCCTCGAATATTTTCTTTTGCCCACGAATCTACACGAATCTACACGAATGTTTGCAATGAATTAAATGGCGACCTGTTCGATCGCACGAATTTTCACGAATAACATCATTGCATTTTCGTACAAGTGAGCGCAATTTTCGTGCAAGCGAGTGCAGAGGGCAAGTTTACTTGGACTATGCCGAGCGCAGCCGAAAATGTCAAGAAATAGAACTTGCTCATATTGCCGAGCGCAGCCGAAAATATTGAATTAGTGCGATTCGTGCGACCGAACAGGTCGCCATTAAAACGCAAAGCACGAGATTCGTGTAGATTCGTGAGATTCGTGGGCATAAAAACTCGTGGGCAAAATCAAAATTTCGTGGGCAAAACGCCCCTGCTTATTCCAGCGTTTTCCAAGTAAGGCCCTTGCCGCCGCGCGGTTCTTTGAACACATAGGAGGCAAGCAGGGCGGTGAGCACGGAGACGAGCATGCTGATGAAACCGTAGAGCAAGAAGCTCGCTTCGGTGCAATATTTCGTTACGAACACAGCCGTCACGCCGCACACGAAGCCCGTGAGGGCTGCCTTGCCGCCGATGCGCGGCACGAAGATTCCCATCAGGAACAAACCGCCCAAGCCGCCCGAGAGCAGACCGAGGATTTCTTGGAAGAAGTCGAGGAGCGAAAGTATTTCCCACGTGGCCATGAGCAGGGCGATGGCCATGCCGATAACGCCCGCCGCCACGCATGCCCGCCGCGCCACGCGCAGCATTTCCTTGTCGCCCGTCTGCGGGCGGCGGCGCTTGTAGGCTCATCGTGGCTGCGAACACGGCGGCAATCAGCAGCCCCGCCACGCCGGCGGGCAACTGGCTCATCATGAAGAAGGGGAAGATGACGTCGGCCTTCTGCATCGTGAAGTCCATCGCAGCAGGGTTGGTCTTATAGAACGTGTACAACCCAGCGCCGATTACGAAGAACACGATAGACACGCCCACGCTCATCGCGCCGTTCATCAAGATGCTCTGCCTTGCGCTGCGCTCGTCCTTCGTGGTGAGGTAACGCTGTATGACGGTTTGGTCGGAGGTGTAAGAGATGAGGTTGTTGGCCATGCCGCCGAGAATGATTACCCAAAACGTCGCGGAGCGGTAGTCGAAACTCCAATCGAAGAGGCGGAACTTGCCCGCCTCGCTGCCAATGGCGAGGAAGCCCTCGAAGCCGCCCTCGGTGCCGAATATCAGGAAGCCCGCCGCCAGCAGCCGCCCACGAGGATAAAGCCTTGCACCACGTCGCCCCACACCACGGCCTCAACGCCGCCCATCGTGCAATAGACAATCGTGACGCAGCCCATCAGCACGATGCACACATAGATGTCTATGCCCGTCACCGCCGTGAGGGCGAGCGAGGGAAGATAGAGCACCAGCGCCATACGCGCCACCATGAACACGATGAACAAGGCACTGGCCATGAGGCGCGTGGCAGCGTTGAAGCGGCGCTCGAGATATTCGTACGCGCTCGTCACGTTGAGCCTGCGGAAGAAGGGCAGGTAGTAGCGGATTACGGGGAACGACACGAGCAGAATGGTGACGAGCATCGGGTAGTATGTCCAGTCGGTGGCGAACGCCTTGGCGGGATAAGCCATATAGGTGATGGCGGAAAGCATCGTGGCGTAGATGCTCATGCCGGCTGCCCACCACGGCACGCGCCCGCCGCCGGTGAAGAAGTCGCCTGCGCCGCCCTCGCGCCGCATAAAGTAGTAGCCCAGCAGCACCATGCCGATGAGATAGGCTGCCAGCACCGCCCAGTTGAGCAGGCCGAAGCTGGTGCGCACACCCATCGTCACCTCAGTCACGTCGGCGGCACGCACGCCGGGCTTCTCCTCGCCGCCTATCAGCAGCCAACGCCCGGGGGCAAGCGTTACAAGTCCCGCTCCGGCACGCGCCAGCAGGGGCGACTGCGACTCGGTGACCCAAGTGTCGGTGATGGTGTTGTAGATAAGCAAATCCTTGCGGAAGCGATACCATTCAGCGGGGTGGCGAAGATATTCTTCGGCCTCGCGCTTGAGGCTGGCCAACACCTCTGCGGCGGCATCGCCCTGCGCCTCGGCGCGGCGCATTTCGTAGGGACGGTTCACGGCCTTGCGGAACACGCCGGCATCTACGCCGCCGAAGCATACGATGTGGCAGCAGCCCGAGGCGGCGGCATTTGCCCCGATGAGCGTTTGCAGTTTATCGGAGCCATGGGGCTTGATCGGCGCAACGCTGCGCCATGCCATAGTGCGCAGGTCGAGGACGAGGCCGTCGGTATGTACCGCCGCGCTGTCTGCGCCCGAGGTGTCGTAGCCGCCCAAGAGGTAGAGGTTGCTGCCCGTCGCGCCGTTCTGCACCACGGCGCAGGGCTGCATTCTCCCCGCCCCCGGCACGTCGGGCAGTTGCTCCCACTCCGTGCCGCCGGGATAGCGCAGGCGGAACGCGCCGTGCGAGGCCGCGCCGTCTGTCTCGCCACACAATATATATATATAGTCTCCGCCGAATGCGCCCGCCGCATTGTGGAGCCGGACCGGCAGGGACGGTAAGGGCGCCCTCCGGCACTCATTATTATATATATGTATGGCAAATGCCTCCGCGCGGCTCTGCTTTCCGTCCGTGCCGCCCACGCATGCCACGCCGCCGTCGGGCAGCTGCACGCTCGCGCCATACGCCAGGGGGCGCGGCAATGCACCGATGCGCTGCCACTGGCCGCCGCCAGCCGCATCTATGAGGTAGACATCATCATAAAAGACTTTTTGCCCGCCCTCTGCCGCCGGCACATCGGCAAAGTTGCAGCCGCCTGCGACCACCGCGCCCTGCGGCACGGCTCCGGCAAACGGCGCAGAAACGCCCTGGCCGCGCACAGCGAGCTGCGGCAGCGAACGGTAAGTAACGGTGTTGAAGGGATTGTCTGCTCCCCCACCCTGCGCAAAGGCGCTGAGCGCAAGGAGGCAAAGCAGGTCGGCAAGAAAGTGCGCCCGAATGGTATGGAATAGCATAGAATTTTTTTGGGGGCCAGATATTCCGAATAATCCGGATAATCCGGAATATTTGGAACAGGCTATTTATTGCAATGGTTGAAGAAGTCGATGGCTTCGAGTTCCGCGCGGAGCCGCGCTTCCTCTTCGTCGGTAAGGTTTTGGAACGGCGTGCGGTTCGGGCCGAGGTCGAGACCGATAAGTTTCATGATGCGCTTGCCGCCCACGATGTTGCCGCGGAAGTGGCAAATCACGTCGATTACGTCCTGCGCATAGTTTTGCAGTTCCCGCGCCCGCTCGAGGTCGCCCGCCGCCCAGGCGTCGAGAATGCCCGTGAGGCAGCGGCCGTTGTAGTTTGTCGTGCCGCCAATGCCGCCCTGCGCACCGCCCATGGCGAGGCAAGGCAGAATGGTCTCGTCCTGCCCGTGCAGCATGTCGAACTTGCCCCCGGCGTAGCGGCGGCAGCGGTTGTACTCGTAGAGGCTTTCGAAGGTGTACTTGATGCCGGCGAAATTGGGAATGCGCCCGTCTACGGCTTTAAGGAAGTCGAGCATCGAGAGATAGGCGTTGTTGAAAGCCGGAATGTGGTAGTAATAGAAAGGTAGCTGCGGTGCGCCGGCGGCTATTTCCTCGCAGTATTTCACGAGTTCCTCGATGCGGCCGATGCGCGGGAAGGGCGTAGCCATTGCTCCGATGCCCCACGCGCCGATCTGCTGCGCGTGCTCTGCCATGCGGCGGCTGCTTGCCACACAGGTGCTGCCCACGTGGACAATCACCTTGAAATCTTCGGGCACTGCCTTCACCCACACTTCCGCCAACTGCATGCGTTCTTCCTCGGTGAGCATATAGCCCTCGCCGGAAGAGCCGTTGATAAACACGCCTTTAAGTCCGTTGCGCCGCAGCAGGTCGGCATATTCGGGAATCGGTTCAAAGTTCACTGTGCCGTCTTGATAAAACGGCGTAAAAGGGGCATCGATCAGCCCAATAATCTTTTCCATAACTATTGTTTGATAAACGGAAATTAAAATCTGCCTTCAAAATTACGAAAAAGTATGCCACACCCACCCCTTTCTGCTAAGAAAAAGCGGTTTGAGCTGGTGCGTTTCGTTCAGCCAAATTTACAAAACAAGCAAAAAAGCGGCTTTTAGCAATATAGGCTTTACAATAAAGCGGGCTATCGTGAAAAATACAAAAAAAGTGGCACGCTTATAAGGAATGTCGTAATTTTGCACTCCGAAATACGAGAGAGCTATTATAAATATTGTATGAGACAACTTAAGATTAACAAAAGCATCACCAACCGCTCGAGTGCGGCTTTGGACAAGTATTTAGTTGAAATCGGACGAGAAGAACTTATTTCCACAGACGAAGAGGTAGAGCTGGCGCAACGCATTCACAAGGGCGACCAAGAGGCCCTCGAACGCCTCACGAAGGCCAACCTGCGCTTCGTGGTCAGCGTGGCAAAGCAATACCAGAACCAAGGCCTTGCGCTCAACGACCTCATCGACGAAGGCAACCTCGGACTGATTAAGGCTGCGCAAAAGTTCGACGAGACGCGCGGCTTCAAGTTTATCTCATACGCAGTTTGGTGGATACGCCAAAGCATCCTGCAAGCCATCTCGGAGCAAAGCCGCATCGTGCGCATGCCGCTCAACCAAGTGGGCTTCCAGAGCAAACTCACGAAAGCCATCGTCAACTTCGAGCAGGAATTTGAGCGCCGCCCCTCCGTGCAGGAATTGGCCGACCTGCTCGACACGGACATCTCTAAGGTGCAGGAAGCCCTCGGCACGAACGGCAAGAAGGTTTCCGTAGACGCGCCCTTCCAGGACGACGACTCCAACTGCCTTATCGACATCATGACGGACGACTCCGCCCCCGGCACCGATATTCTCATGGAGAAGGAATCGCTCTCCGCCGACCTCGACGCCGCCCTCTCCACGCTCACGGATCGCGAAAAGCAGGTGCTGAAAATGCTCTTCGGCATCGGGCGCAACGAAATGACGGCCGAGGAAGTGGCCAACTCACTCAACCTCACCCGCGAGCGTGTGCGCCAAATCAAGGAACGCGCCCTGCGCCGCCTGCGCGAAGCCGAGAACATCAATATCCTGATTAAGTATCTGGGATAAAAACGAGGTACATACACATACCGACGCCCCCGCTCTTTGCGATAAGGAGTGGGGGCGTTGGCATTGTTATAGCAGGGAAAGGCAATGCGGCGGGAACGCCTTACTTCACCATTATTTTGCGGGAAGTACCGTCGGAGTAGCGCACGATGTTCACGCCGCGCTGCTTACCGGCGAGGCGGCGGCCGCCAAGGTCGTAGTAACCACAGATGCTCGACACTGTTCCCTCATCTTCTACGTTTCCTATGCTTTCGGGAAATGGTGGAGAGGCTATTGCAACCAGAGAAGCATCCCCATCCCAAACTCGTTACGGAATTAGGAATAGTAATTGAGGTTAAGCCCGTGCAGCCAGAGAAGCAATAGTTTCCCAAACTAGCCCGTGCAGCCAGAGAAGCAATAGTTTCCCAAACTCGTTACGGAATTAGGAATATTAATTGAGGTTAAGCCCGTGCAGCCAGAGAAGCATCCCATTCCCAAACTCGTTACGGTATTAGGAATTGTAATTGAGGTTAAGCCCGTGCAGCCATAGAAGCAACGGTATCCCAGACTCGTTACGGAATTAGGAATTGTAATTGAGGTTAAGCCCGTGCAGCCTTCGAAGCAATAGTCTCCCAAACTCGTTACGGAATTAGGAATAGTAATTGAGGTTAAGCCCGTGCAGCCATAGAAGCAATAGTTTCCCAAACTCGTTACGGAATTAGGAATAGTAATTGAGGTTAAGCCCGTGCAGCCAGAGAAGCAAGAACTCCCCAAAATCGTTACAGAATTAGGAATTGTAATTGAGGTTAAGCCCGTGCAGCCATAGAAGCATTCGATTCCCAAAATCGTTACGGAATTAGGAATTGTAATTGAGGTTAAGCCCGTGCAGCCATAGAAGCAATAACTCCACAAACCCGTTACGGAATTAGGAATTGTAATTGAGGTTAAGCCCGTGCAGCCAGAGAAGCAGCCGCCTCCCAAACTCGTTACAGAATTAGGAATTGTAATTGAGGTTAAGCCCGTGCTGCCAGAGAAGCAATGGTCTCCCAAACTCGTTACGGAATTAGGAATTGTAATTGAGGTTAAGCCCGTGCAGCCAGAGAAGCAACGGTCCCCCAAACTCGTTACGGAATTAGGAATTGTAATTGAGGTTAAGCCCGTGCAGCCATAGAAGCAATGGTCTCCCAAACTCGTTACGGAATTAGGAATTGTAATTGAGGTTAAGCCCGTGCAGCCAGAGAAGCACCAATCCCCCAAACTCGTTACGGAGTTGGGGATTGTTGTGTTTTTGCAACCCGCAATCATTGTGTTTGAGGAAGTCTCAATAATTGCATTACAGTTTTCTCTTGAGTCATAGACTGTATTTCCTGATTCT
>SFPF01000098.1 GCA_004552155.1 Bacteroidales bacterium | reverse complement strand
CTCATCCGTCAATACATCCCCAAGAAATCTAATTTCAACGACTTTTCAGACAATTACATCAAGAACCTGGCAAAGAAACTGAACCTCAGACCAAGGAAATAACTCAGTTTCTCAAACCCGAAGACCGAGTTCTTCAAACAAATCGCTAATTTTGCACTTGCCAGTTGAACCTGCGTCTGTGTCCTGTCCCATAAGACCCCCCCATTCCCTCAGACAAGGATTTGCGTAATTGGCAAAATTGTGTTATCTTTGCGTTGACAAAAAACCTTAACGGACAAATCAATCCCTAAATAAAAAATATGAACCTTAGCACTATCAAAGCCATCGCAGTGGCTGCCGCTTTTGTCGCCTCAGGCGCCGGCGCCGCGGCAGAGAACTATTTTGTGGGCCCGGAGGCCAACGTCGCCGCCGGCACAAAGATAACGTATAAGAATGTGGACTTCATTGTGGGGCAGACGGCCTTCACCGGCATCTGGAGCGCACTGGGTGTTTATCAGGAGAACTCGAAGATTTATTTCTCGGCCAACACCATCGGCTCCTTCACCATCAACAAGCCCAACGTGGAGCTGATAGGCGCCAACGCATGGTGTGACGCCTGGAGCGGACAGCGCAACGAGGCCGAGACCAAGATAACGGGCACCATCACCGTCAACGCCAGCAATGTGACGGTCAACGGCTTCTGCTTCAGCGGCAACGGATGCGTGCGCAACGATGCGGCGGGTCGCGGCAGCACTTGTCTCTCCGGCTTCCGCTACATCTACAACAAATGCACGGGCTCCACCCTCGCCGGCGCCACCAACGTGGCCCTCTGCTATCTGGGCGACGCATGGCGTCCGGCACAGACGGATGCCAACAAGCAGGACCCCACCAAATGGGCCGCCATAGAGCGCTATCACGACGTCTACATCGGCCACAACCTCTTCGAGGGCGCCCAGGCCGAGAATCAGCCCATGGCCATTCAGGTGGCGGGCTCGTCGGAGGGCACGGTGATTACGGACAACCGCTTCATCGGCGGCGGCACGGCAGTCTCGCTCTTCAACACCCAGAACAACTTCGAAATCTCACACAACCGCTTCACCAACGTGGGCGTGGGCACCGCCAACGGCGAGTTCTGCGTGCGCCTCTTCTACTTGGGCTGCAACAGTGCCACCGGCCAGTTCGCCAGCGGCAACATTCGGCACAACGTGTTCGACGGTTGCACGGGGCAGAGCACCATGTGGACGCTGATACGCTTCTTCAACGGCGACAAGAACGAAACCATCGTCAACCCTGTCAACACCACCGTCAACGTCAACTACAACACCTTCCTCAACAAGACGTGCAAACGCACCGACGGCTACAATTACGTGTTCTATGCCAACAATACCAACACTACCACCGCCAATGTGGACGTGCGCTGGAACTGCTCGGACAACACGGAGTATTGCTTCGCATGGGTGAAGCCCGCCTGGGAGACGGCCGGCCAACGTTACTTCGCCGGCAGCCAGAACCGCTTCAACTATGAGGGCAGCCACGGCACCACCGTCGACTTCTACGGCAAGAAGGACGAAAACGGCAACGCAGAGTTTGGCCGCGTAACACCCACCGGCGGCGCAGGAGGCATGAAAGGATGGTGGTTTGGAAAATCATCTGTGAAGGGCGCGGACATCGCCACCGTGGTGCAGAGCATGGACATCGACGACGCCACCGGCGACTGCTACTTCATCAACGCCAAGAACGCCCGATCGAACGGCAGCCTCGGCGCATGGGGCAGTGCCGTCAGCAATGCCTTCCCCTCGCTGCCCATGAGCGACGACATGCTCATCATGACCCGCGTGGCCATGGGCGGCGCAGAGACGCACATGTACCTCACCTATGGAGGCCACGGCTCAAACATGGCGGTGACGCGCTACAATGGCAAGGTGTGGATTGCCACCGGCGGATACGGCACCACCACCAGCACCTCGCCCACAAAGATTTGCCTCTTCCCCTGGTCGGCAGGCAAAGCCCTGGACCTGCGCGACGGCTCGTACGTGAAGTATCTGAAGGTGGGCTATTCCGGCAACATGTGCTATCCCGCCATCGACAATGACAACCGCCTCTTCATGGTGCGCTCACGTTCCTCTTCCGGCGACTACTTTGCCGTCTACGACCTGGACAAGGTGATGGCCTCTCCCGAGACGGCAAAACCCATCAAGGAAGTGTTCGTGGCCAAGGGCGCACGCAAAATCTCCAACTCCTCACGCAAATTCCTCAACAGCAACGACAAGGGCTTCAAGACATGGTCCGACCAGGGCTTCACCATCTCCGGCGACTATATCTACACCTACGAGGGTGACGGCAAGGATGGCTATGGCTCCAACCCCAATCCCTCGACGGCCACCGACCACGACAGCAAGTCCGTGCTCATTGTCAATGTCATCAACTGGCGCACCGGCGAGTATGTGCAGCGCTCTGCCATCCTCAACAGCAAAGTGTGGACCAACATGTGCTCGGCAACGGACGACAGCGGCGAGCCCGAGTCCATGAAGATTCACCGCGACGCCACAGGCCGTCCCTTCATGGCCGTCGGCGTCGTCACCGGCGCAGGAGGTGCCCGTCGCTTCAATATGTTCGCCTACAAGCTCAAGCAGAGCGCCGGCGTGGGCGACGCCCTCAGCATCGACCCCCACGGCTTCACCGCCAACAAGAACTCCCTCAGCTTCTCCTCGATGGGCGAGAGTCAGACACAGTCCGTCAGCGTCACCCTCAGCGGCCACGCCAAGGATGTACACGCCGCAATAGTAGGCGCCGACGGAGGCAGCTTCTCCGTCTCTAAAAACGGCACCGCCTGCAGCGTCATCTTCACCCCCGACCGTTGGAAGAACAACTACAGCGCCTTCCTGCGCCTCTCGTCGCCCAACTGCAAAGATGTGATGATTCCCCTCACCGGCAAATACACCGGCACGCTCAGCGGCGTGGAAGACCTCACTGACGATTCATTCGGCAACGGTGGCCTCGACGATGAACAGCCCGTGCGCTATTACGACCTCAACGGTCATCAGCTCTCCCAGCCCGTACGCGGTGTCAACATCGTGCGCCGCCCCGACGGCACGACCGGCAAGGTAATCATGCGATAACAAACGGCCACATAAAGAGCCGCCCCTCAAATCAGCCCTCCATGCAGGTTCTCATCTCCACATGCACCCCGCAAGGCATTGCCCGCGTCGCCGCCATGGAGCTCCCTGTGGTGGAGGGCGTTGAGTATCTGGTGATGTGGCAGAAGCATGAGGGTGCGCAGGTGCCTAAGCAGCTGGAGCGGCGTGCCGACGTGCGCATCATACGCTCCGAGCGCATCGGCCTCTCCGCCAACCGCAACGACCTGCTGGACGCCGCCACCGACAAGGCTGTCCTCATTGCCGATGACGACCTGCGGTACACGGCAGCATCACTCTCCGCCGTCCGTGACGTCATCAACGACAATCCAGGCGTGGACTATTTCTCCTTCCGTCACAGCGGCCCCGCCCACAAGGCATATCCAGCCTCCGAATGCTCACTGCGGCATCTGCCCAAAGGGTTCTATCAGACAAGCTTCGAGGTGGCGCTGCGCCGTAGCCCCCGCACTGCCGGCCTTCGCTATCGTGAAGACTTTGGAGTAGGGGCCCCTTACTATGGCTGCGGGGAGGAGGAACTGCTTCTTCTACAGGCACGCAAGGCAAGTCTCAACTGCCGCTTCTTCCCCATCACCGTGGCCGAGCATCCCGCACCCTCCACCGGCAATCGCCACGCCGACCGTCGCACCATCCATGGCCACGGCGCCGTCATCGCCATGTTGCATCCCTGGTCATGGCCCCTGCGTCTGCCCCTCAAGGCCCTGCGCCTGGCACGTGCCGGACACGCCTCCTTCACCGCAGCACTGTGGCTCCACCACGCCGGAGAGCACGCCGTCCAGAAACGCCTTGGACTTTTTCATCCCCTCCGCGCGCAGCGGCAGGGAGATGATCGCGCCCTCCGGGAAGTTCTGGATGGCAATGCCGAGCGAGAGCGCCAGCGCGCCCGCCACCGTGATCTGCGCCTGTCCGGACAGATATCCCGCGTACACCACGCCGACCGCCATGCCCTCCGGGATGTTGTGGAGCGTCACGGCCAGCATCATCATCGTCGTTCGCTGCAGGCGGCTCTTCGGCCCCTCGGCCTGCCCGCTTTTCGCGTGCAGATGCGGGATGATGTGGTCCAGCGCCAGCAAAAACAAAATGCCGGCCCAGAACCCCAGCACCGCCGGGAAAAACGACCACCGGCTCAGCGCCGCCGACTGCTCGATGGCCGGGATCAGCAGGCTCCACACGCTCGCCGCCACCATCACGCCCGCGGCAAAGCCGGTCAGG
>SFPF01000097.1 GCA_004552155.1 Bacteroidales bacterium | reverse complement strand
AAAAGTGATGGACAAGCAAACTACAGAGGTGCTGCAGTTTGTGAATATCAGAGTTAACAACGCCGCCACAGGAAAGATGGTGAAGGGCACCGTGACCGATGCCGACGGAAAGTTTCATCTCTCCGGACTTCCCATCGGACAGTATCAGCTCAGCGTGTCGTACGTGGGCTACAAGACACTCAACCGCAAGTTTGCCATCACCAAGGAAAAGAATAATGTGCACTTCACACAACTCTTCTATATCCTTCTGGCACACCTGCAAGCGGCACAGGCACAGAGCGCAGGCACACCGTGTGTCCGCAGCGCACGCAGCGGAAATGGACATGGAGGTCATGCAACGCCTCCTCCGTACCCTCACCGCATTGGCAGCCCTCGGCGCAAAGCGCATACTTGGTGCGCCCCGTACCATCGTCGATGGTGTGTACGAGATGCTGCTCCTCAAACAGGCGCAAAGCCCGAAAGATGCCCGACTTGTCCACAGTGCCCAGGCGCGCCTCAAGGTCGGTAAGCGACAGTGCGCCCTCTGCCTCAGCCAAAGCCCGCACCACTATCAGGCGCACAGCCGTAGGTTTGATGCCTCGCTGCGAAAGAAGTTCCTCGCAATCGTGATGATGCATAACTATAAATGGTATTTGAACTGCGAATTTACGCAATTTATCGTAACTTCGCTGCAAAATACATCCATTTACTCCTATGACAATGCAATCAGACACCCTTTCCGACCGCCTGCGCCACATAAAACTCTCGCTGCGCGGCGTGATGAACGGCGTAACGTCCGCCTCGATGCGTCAGAAAGGCTTAAACTACAAACTGATATTCGGCGTGGAACTGCCGCGCCTGCGTGAAATGGCAGAAGAACTGCCACACGACTACGACCTCGCCGCTGCCCTGTGGAAAGAGGACATTCGCGAGTGCCGCCTTCTGGCGGGCATGCTCATGCCGCCCGAGCGGTTCGACGGCGAACTGGCAGATATTTGGGTGGAACAGATGCGCTTTGCGGAAGAGGCAGAATGTACCGTACACCACCTCTTTGCCCGCCTGCCGTGCGCCTCGGCAAAGGCCTTTGAATGGATAGCCGCCGAAGGCGACATGCCGCGCCTGTGCGGTTACCTGCTTCTGGGCCGCCTCTTTTCCAGCGGCGCACGATGCGGCGAGCGCGATGCCAATGAGTTTCTCGACCAAGCGCGTGCCACCCTCTCCGACCCCACCGCCCCCCACCCCGTGCGCCTCGCCGCCCACCGCGCCCTCCTCCATTTCATGAACCTCGGCGAAAAGGAAGAGGCGACCGGCGAAGCCCTGCTTTCTGCGCTTGAATGATTGTGCAGCCAACATTATGAACCTTGTTGACAAAATATAAATTTGCGGATATATTTAGGCGAAATGCCCGCCCAAAACTTGCCTATTATATAGGAAACTGCTAATTTTGCAATCCAAATATGCACTTGGCTTATTTGCCAACGACGGGTCAGACCGGATTTGACAGCGGGCAGAAGCGGTGTGTAAGCATGCAGTGCGCCTGAAAGTGGGCACTTAAATCTCGGCTTTCAAAAATTTATCTGGCGAAAACAACTACGCTATCGCTGCCTAACCGAAGCACAGTAGGTTATCGGCTTAATTCCGACACAAGGTGACGGAACGATACATCACCCAAGGCTACATGTCCCGAAGCGACTTGACAAGGTGGTGCAGCAAAATCGGGACTGGTCTGAGGCGGCCTCGCGCCGAAGGCGAGATTTTAGAGGATAAGGCAACGGTTGGTGGCTCTGGTCTTGCCGCTGCACGAAAATTCAGGCAGAGATAAGCATGTAGAAAGCATATTGGTTCCCTGTTTGGACGAGGGTTCGACTCCCTCCTGATCCACCAAAATTTACATATATCTTTCAGAGCAATGAAAGTAAAGGAAGTCGCCGAGACCCTTGAAAGGTTCGCGCCGCTGCCGCTGCAAGAAGGCTATGACAATGCCGGCTTTCAGATTGGATTAACAGCCGCCGAAGATATTTCAGGGGTCTTATTGTGTCTTGACGTGACCGAAGAGGTCATAGCAGAAGCCGTCCGAAAGGGCTGCAACCTCATCGTGGCGCACCACCCGCTGCTCTTTCGCGGCGTGAAGTGTATCGACCGCTCCACCATCGTGGGACGTTGCGTACTCGATGCTATCAGCGCCGGCATCGGCATCTATGCCGCGCACACCAACCTCGACAACGCACGGGGAGGCGTGAACTTCGCAGCAGCGAAAATGCTCGGGCTCGAGGGCGTGCGCTTCCTGCAGCCCGTGGCCGGCGGCGAGGGCGGCAGCGGCATCATAGGCACACTGGCAAGTCCCGTGCCCGCAGCCAACTTTTTGCAATTTCTGAAAACGGTATTCCACGCCGATAGCCTTGCCTATGCGGCAGGACCGCAGAGCGAGATTAGCATCGTGGCCTTTTGCGGCGGTGCCGGGGACTTTCTCGTCGATGAAGCTGTGAAGCAAGGCGCCGATATCTTCATCACCGGCGAAATGGGCTATCACAGATATTTCGGCCACGGCGACGAACTGTGGCTCGCTACGCTCGGGCACTACGAAACGGAGCGGCACACCATTGCCCTGCTCCACGAAGTGCTGGCTGAAGCGTTGCCCGGTCTGCGCCTTGTGGAAACAGACGTGAATACAAATCCACTGAGATACATTTAACGTTTTGCCCACGGATGAAATATTTTTTGCCCACGAATTTATTTTTGCCCACGAATCTCACGAATCTACACGAATTCAAAACTCGTCGAAAATAGCGACCTGTTCGGTCGCACGAATCGCACGAATTCAATATATTGTATTCGTGAAAATTCGTGAGATTCGTGGACAAAAAAACTTAGTGGCAAAAAACTTAGCGGACAAATAATCATATAAAACGAACATTGCAAATGGCCATCTATTATAAACAAGAAAGCTACGACGTTATTGGAGCAGCCCTGCGCGTTTATAACAACTTGGGATGCGGTTTCCTTGAAGCGGTCTACCAAGAGGCTTTGGCCATTGAGTTTGATAACTCAGGAATTCCCTACGAACGAGAAAAAGATATTAAAATCATTTATAAAGGCATCGAACTCAAGCAGTCATACAAAGCAGACTTTCTCTGTTATGATGGTATTATCGTTGAACTGAAAGCCGTAAACCATCTGGAACAGTGCCACAAGTCACAAGTGCTCAATTATCTGTCTGCCACCAAGTTCAAGCTTGGTCTCCTGCTCAATTTCGGGAACCACGAAAAGTTGGAATTTGAGCGCATAGTCCTATAATCATATTTGTACACGAATGATATTTTTTAGCCCACTAAGTTTTTTATTGCCCACGAATGATATTTTTGCCCACGAATCTCACGAATCTTCACGAATTCATTGCTCTCTGTAATAATGGCGACCTGTACGGTCGCATGAATCACACGAATGCAATCATTGAATTAGTGAAAATTCGTGCGACCGTACAGGTCGCTATTTAATTCCTTGAAAAAGATTCGTGTAAATTCGTGAGATTCGTGGGCAAAAAAAAATATCCCGTGGAAAAATAACAGAAACAACAACATTAACCAATAATTTACCATAATGGCAACATCTAAAAAAGAAACAGTAGACCTGACCGTAGAGCAACGCCTGAAGAAACTCTACGAGTTGCAAACCATGCTGTCGGAAATCGACCGCATCAAAATCCTCCGTGGCGAACTCCCACTCGAAGTGCAAGACCTCGAAGACGAAATCGAAGGCATGACGCACCGCGTGGGCAAATACACCGAAGACGTCGAAAACCTCAAAGCCGACATCGAGGCCAAGCAAAACAAAATCAACACGGCGCAGCAGGCCATAGACCAGTACAACAACCAGCTGCACGACGTGAAGAACAACCGCGAGTACGACATGCTGATGAAAGAAATCGAATATCAGACGCTCGAAGTTGAACTCCAAAACAAGCGCATCGGCGAAACCCAGCGCGCTATAGAAACCAAGCAGGCTGACATCGAAACCACGAAACAAAACCTCGAAGAACGCCGCGCCGACCTCGACCTCAAGAAGTCCGAGCTCAACGAAATCGTTTCTGAAACCAAGGCTGAGGAGGAAAAGCTCCGCGAAAAGGCTAAGGCTCTGGAATGTGAAATCGAACCGCGCCTGCTCACCGCCTTCAAGCGTATCCGCAAAAACTGCCGCAACGGTCTCGGCATCGTTTACGTGCAGCGCGGTGCCTGCGGCGGCTGCTTCAACAAGATTCCGCCTCAGCGTCGCGGCCGTATCCTCATCGACCCCGAACTGGCTGGCATCCAGACCGAAGTGCCGGAAGAAAAGCCCAAGCGCCGCGCCACTCGCACCATAAAGAAAAAGTAGTATTCTGTCTCATCTACACAATATTTATATATAATGGGAAAAGTCCTTATCATCGGCGCCGGCGGCGTGGCCACGGTGGCCGCGCACAAAGTGGCGCAAAACAGCGATGTTTTTTCTGAAATAATGATTGCCAGCCGTACGCAGTCGAAGTGCGACGCCATCCGCGACGCCATCGGCCGCCCCGACATCAAAACGGCGCGCGTAGACGCTGACAACGTGGAAGAACTCTGCACGCTTTTCAATGAGTTCAAGCCCGACCTCGTGATGAACCTCGCCCTCCCCTACCAGGACCTCACAATCATGGAAGCCTGCCTGCAATGCGGGTGCTCCTACCTCGACACGGCCAACTACGAGCCGAAGGACGAGGCACACTTTGAGTATTCCTGGCAGTGGGCATACAAGGAACGCTTCGAACAGGCCGGCCTCACCGCCATTCTCGGATGCGGCTTCGACCCGGGCGTCACGAGCATCTACACGGCCTACGCCGCCAAGCATCATTTCGATGAAATCCAATACCTCGACATCGTAGACTGCAACGCCGGCGACCACCACAAGGCTTTCGCCACGAATTTCAACCCCGAAATCAACATTCGCGAAATCACACAGAAAGGCCTTTACTGGGAAAACGGCAAGTGGGTGGAAACTGAACCCCTCGAAATCCACCAGCCGCTCACCTATCCCGAAATCGGTCCCCGCGAGAGCTATCTGCTGCACCACGAGGAGATTGAAAGCCTCGTGAAAAACTATCCCACCATCCGCCGCGCCCGCTTCTGGATGACCTTCGGTCAGGAATATCTCACCCACCTCCGCGTGATCCAAAACATCGGTATGGCAAGCATCGTGCCCATCAACTACGAAGGCCACGAAATCGTGCCCCTGCAATTCCTCAAAGCCGTGCTGCCCAACCCGCAGGAACTCGGCGCGAACTACGAGGGACAGACCAGCATCGGCTGCCGTATCCGCGGCTTGAAGGACGGTAAGGAGCGCACCTATTACGTCTACAACAACTGCTCGCACCGCGCCGCTTACGAGGAAACGGGCATGCAGGGCGTAAGCTACACCACGGGCGTTCCGGCGTGCATCGGCGCACGCATGTTTATGCTCGGCCTGTGGCAGCGTCCGGGCGTTTGGAACGTCGAAGAGTTCGATCCCGATCCCTTCATGGAAGAACTCAACAAGCAGGGCCTGCCCTGGCATGAGGTGTTCGACGGCGACCTCGAACTGTAAAATCAATGATTTTAGTAAACGAGTAAACAAGTAAACGAGTAAACAAGTAAACGAGTAAACAAGTAAACAAGACAAGTTTCTATTGTAAAATATAATTAGCAAGACATCTCTGTCTCGTCTACTCGTTTTCTTTGAGATTTTCGGCTGCACTCGGCATAGCCCGAACAAGTTCGGTTCTGCTCTCGCTTGCACGAAAATTTCCTTGTAAACTCAGTTATGCGGTGCGGTTTTATCTTACCGCGATTTTGCTTGTGCCTTCCGCAGTTTTCACAACGTAGATGCCCTGCTCCATCGTGAGCGTGCCTGCAGCTGCGGTGCGGCCCACGCACTTGCCCGTGAGGTCGTAGACCGTGGCGGGAGAGGCGGTGCGGAGCGTGCGGCCGTTGAGCGTGAGGCCAGCGGCGGGAGTGATCAGCGCATTGATGCCAGAGTTGTAGAACGTACCGGTCACGCGCACCTGGTCCCCTTCGTTGGCCTGCGTGAGCTTGATGTAGTAGTGGCTTGCGGTTTCGATTTGGTGCTGGATGACATACTTGCCGTCTGTGCCGTCAGCAGTAGGAGAATATATGCTGGCTTTGAGCGGAGTGGCCAAATCAGAAGCCGTATAGAGTGCTCCGACAAAGTAATTCTTTGCATTTTCGGAGGTGAAGGTGAACAGTCCGGGCTTCAGGTTAGCCACATACCACAAGGGAATGGTGGGCGATGCTTTCTTGAGCGTAAGCATGCCCTCGCCGATTTCGATGGCCGTGCTGGCGTCTTCGCCTTCAAGGTAATCGCGCAGCTCGAAGCTGATGCCTGCGCCTTCCGGCTGGGTCACGGAGAAAGCGTCAACGATAAAGGTGTCTCCTGCCTTCACATGGTAAACGCCCTTGAAGATGGCCTCCTCGCCGGTGGTGCTATGGATATCTTTCATCTCGCCAGAGGTGCAAGTGCCCTGCTTCACGTAGATGGTGCTGTAGCAAATGAGGTCGTTGTTATACACGTAGGGGAAGTTGTTGGAACTGATCGTGAGCAAGCCTTCCTTCTCTGCGGTATAGGCATAGAAGTGGTGGCCAACTGTTGCAGGCACGATAACAGTAGGTTCTGTCACGGCAAATGCCATTTCGCAGCTTTCGCCGTCAGCATAGTCCACTTCTAAGAGCTCAAAGGTGCAGTCGACTGTAACGCCCGACACCTTGATGTAGCGCGTCTGACCCTTGTACACTTCGGTGCTCACGTTGTTGGTGCCTGCCATGCGGTAGGTGGGCAGTTTGGTTGTTTCGTCCTGCGTTCCGTAGAAATCGACCAGTACGTTGGCATCGTAGGGCATGATTTTCAGGAAGCCCGACTTCGTGGCGGTATAGGAATAATAGCGCGTGTCGAGACCGGCGTACACCTTATTGCCACCGAGCGTTGCGGCGATGGGGTTGGTGATAAGGTCGCCCTCCTTGATGGTTTCAAAGGAAACGGTGAAGGGAATATTGTTCATACCCTCGCTGCAAGTCCATTTCAGAATAAACTGCTCGCCGGGAGCAGCCTGCGTGGTTGCGAGCGAGGAGGAGGTGCTGAGGATTGCGCCGGTGGCGTAGTTAAGCAGTTGCATTTGCGAACCGCCCGGGAGTGCCTGCGTGCAGGCCACCTTCACAAAGCTGCTCTGCGTGGCGGGGGCAGTAAGGAGGTAGTAGTACGTGCCGTCGAGGGCGGGCGTGGTGTAGGCGCTGGCCGTGATTTCGAGGGGAAGGTCGCGGGAGTCGCCGGGTTGCAGTTCAGCATTCACGAGGTCGAAGGTCTCATCGGCTGCGGTAGCGTTTTTCTTAGAAATCTTGATCAGATACGGTTCGTTGGCCTCAACGCGGAAGCGAATGCCGAGGCGGTCGTTGGCTTGTGCGTAGGCAGTCGATGTGGTGCAGTTCTTCAGCACGCGCACGGTGTCGCCTGCCACGGTTTCGGGTTTGGGAATGCTCACGAAGCCCGTCTTCAAGGGCGCGTAGCTGTACCAATAAACGCCGGCGGCGGCAGGCAGCACGTTGCCTGTTTCCTTACCCATGAAGGGGGCTTCGCAGCTCACGCCTTCATCTTTCTGCTCGAGGGAGCAATAAGCCACGGCGTTGGAGTAGGTCGAACCATGCAGGATATAGGTTTTACCCGCCGTAACGGCGAAGTTGACCTTAGCGTTATACCAATCGTCTTGTCCGATGGAGAGTTTCGTTTCCGCACCCTCGCAGCCTTCTTTTACGGAGAGGTTAGAGATAGACTGTGCCGCGATGAAGGTGAGCGTGCCGCTTTTCGTTGCGGTGTATTCCATGTAGAGGTCGCCGTTGGTAGGCAGCCATGCGGGTGCGCTTTCCGAAAGGGCAATGGGCGTGGCGCAACTATAGCCGGCGGTGTTGTCGGCGGCATAGGCGGCGAAGGTGAATTTGAACTCGCTCACCTTATAGGCGTTGAGCTGAATGATGACCGACTGTCCCTTGTTCACGGCTACGCAGTTGGAGCGTCCGCCCTCGCTGCGCACTGATTTGAACTTTGTGCCCGACGTACCATCAACAGAGAAGGTCACGGTGTAGGGCTTCTCGGAGCGGATTTCAAGCAATTCGTCCTGAGTGGCAGACGCCGTGTAGGCATAATAGACATTGGCATCGGTGTTGGAAGCCTGGCTGGCCACCGTGTTAGCACCTTTCTGCACGGGCAGTGCCGTTCCTACGCTGTACTGGGCAAAAAGGCTGCCCGCAGCCGCTTGCAGGAAGCAGGCCAGAAGTAGAAATTTTTTCATACGTTTTTTGGTTGTGTGTGTTGGTTTTTAGAAAATATTGATGATAAATCGTTCATTTATTAGTAGACGAGTTTACAAGTAAACGAGTAGACGAGACAGAGATGTCTTGCTAATTATATTTTACAATAGAAACTTGTCTTGCTTTCTTTGAGATTTTTGCTTTGAGATTTTCGGCTGCGCTCGGCATAACCCGAACAAGTTCGGCTCTGCTCTCGCTTGCACGAAAATTTACTTGTTTACTTGTTTACTTGTTTACTTGTTTACTTGTTTACTTGTTTACTTGTTTACTTGTTTACTTGTTTACTTGTTTACTTGTTTACTTGTTTACTAAAATCGTTACAATAAAATTATGGGCTATATATATAATATTGTATGGGATTTTGCAAAAGTACGAACTTTTTGGATTATTAGCAGGCAAATAACTGCCTTTTTCTTACAAGCAACGCAGCTTTTCTGCCTTTTTTGCGGTTTGCTCCGCCTGCTGTTTACAATGTTCACACCTATGTAACGGATTTGGAACGCTATCGTTACAAAGAGGGGCGAACTTTGCAGCGTAAAAAGATAATATGGTGTATTTATGATGTTAAGAAGAAACTACAAAGTTCTTGTTCTTTTGATTTTGATGATGCTGACCGCCTCGCTCCGTGCCGCCGCCCCCGCCGCCTTTCGCGGCCGCGTGGTAGAGCGTGGTAGATGCCGTGACGGGCGAATGGCTTATGGGAGTGACGGTGAAGACTATGCCGCAAGGGCCTGCCGTGCAGACGGACGAGCTCGGCGTATTCGTGCTGCCGCTGGAACGCGGCGCGAAGCGCGTGAAACTGCAATTCACTTATCTGGGCTATAAACGTCTCGAGCAGACCGCCGAGCGCCCCGACGTAGACACGCTTACCGTGTTCCGCCTCGAGCCTTTGGAGACAACGCTCGGCACGGCCACCGTGAAAGCGCAGGCGCAGCGCAACACGGAGGTGGCGATGGTGAACATCGAGCGCCACAGCCTCGTGGTGCAGAGCGGCGTGTCGGCGGCGCAGATTGCCAAGACGCAAGATAAGGACGCCTCCGAGATTATCCGCCGCGTGCCCGGCATCTCCATCATCGACAAGAAGTTTGTCATGGTGCGCGGCCTATCGCAGAGATATAATAATGTATGGATCAACGGTTCGGCAGTGCCGTCGAGCGAGGCCGACCAGCGCGCCTTCTCTTTCGATGTCATTCCCTCCTCGCAGGTAGACAACTTGCAAATCGTAAAGTCGCCCGCGCCGGAATATCCCGCTGATTTCAGCGGCGGCTTTATCAAGATTGAGACGAAAGAGGTGCCCAACCGCAACACGGCGAGCCTATCAATCGGCGCGTCGGTGAACGACCGCACGCACTTCCGCGACTTTTTCTCGACCATGAGCAGCGGCACGGATTTCCTCGGTTTCGACAACGGCTTGCGCGGCCTTTCCTCGGGCATCGACACGAAACTGGAGCAGCTTGGCGTGGCCGACGATGCGGTAAGTCCCCTAAGCGGCGGGCTCTGCAACGACTGGCGCGTGCGTAAGCGCGGCTTCCGCCCCGACCTCAATTTCTCCGCCGACATCAACCGCTCGCGCGAAACGGACAAGGGCGCGCTTTGGGCCGTGCTTGCCTCGCTCAACTACTCTAACACACGCACCACCTATGCGCCTATGGAGAACGCGCTCTTCGGCGCATACGACCTCACGCACGATTGCAGCGTCTTCATGCACCGCTACACCGACCGCCAATATTCTGAGGACGCACGCCTCGGCGCAATGCTCAACCTCACGTTCGTGCCCGCCGGCAAGAAGGGGCGCTATGAGTGGAAAAACATCTTCAACCAGCTCGGCAAGTCGCGCTACACCGACCGCACGGGCATCGATGCGCAGAGCAACGCTGCGCGTGAGGCTGAATATTATTACAGCAGCCGCACGGTCTACAACACGCAACTAACGAGCAAACTCGCCGAAGGCGCACACTCGCTCGACTGGAGCGTGGGCTACGCCTTTGCCAACCGCAACATGCCCGACCGTCGCCGCTACGTGCTGAACGACCAGTACGAAACGGGCAACATCGAGCTTTACACTGCCAACGACATCAACCGCGAGTTTACTTTCCTTAAAGAGCACATCGGCTCTGCCGCGCTCAATTACCGCTTCAAGTTTTGCGAGGGCAAGAAGATAGAACCCGAACTCCGCGTGGGCAGCTATGGCGAATACCGCAGCCGCGACTATCGCACACGCAGCTTTATTTACGGTTTCAACCCTGTCGCCAACAACCTCCCTTCTGATTTCCGTAATTCCATTCCCTGGCTTCTCGGCGAGGAGGAATACCTTGACGAACAGGGCTTTTATATGCTGGACGACACGAAGCTGCGCAACGACTATCAGGGCCGCCGCCTCAACGCCGCAGGCTATGCAGGGCTGTCGCTCCCCATCGGCACGGTGAACATCTACGCCGGCGTGCGCTTCGAGCACGACCGCATGGAACTCATCAGCAACACGCGCGACTATGAGAAGAGCCCGATGAGCAAGTTTTTTGAAGATAACGACTTCTTCCCCTCGTTCAACTTCACGTGGCGGCTGCCCAAAGAGCAGCAGCTCCGCGCCTCCTACGGCCGCACCATCAACCGCCCCGAGCTTCGACCTCCCCGGCTCCGTTCAGGGCAATACTAACCTGCGCTCCTGCCACGTGGACAATGCCGACCTGCGCTACGAATGGTATCCCGCCAAGGGCGACGAGATTTCGCTCGCAGTTTTCGTAAAGAACTTCAACGACCCGATAGAATGGACCTACACCGTGGCCGGCGGCACCGACCTCGTATATTCTTATCAGAACGCCGACCGTGCCATCAGCCTCGGCCTCGAGCTCGACGTGCGCAAAAACCTCGGTTTCATCGGTTTGAAAGACTTCACGCTGCTCTTCAACGGCTCGCTCATCAAGAGCCGCGTGTTCTTCGAGGACGGCTCGCGGCAGAAGAACCGCCCCATGCAGGGACAGTCGCCCTATCTCGTGAATTGCGGCATCTTCTACGAGCATAAAGGCTGGGAAGCCACCGTGCTCTACAACCGCATCGGCAAGCGCCTCATCGGCGTGGGGCGCAGCCTCGGCACCACGGGCGACCAGAGCGTGAATATCCCCGACTCTTACGAGATGCCGCGCAACGCGCTCGACCTCTCCTGCGCCCGCACATTCGGCAAATGGCGCGTGCGCCTCGGCGTGAAGGACGTTTTAGCCGAGAAGGTGGTGTTCAAGCAGTTCAACGACGTGACCCTTGCCGACGGCACGCAGCGCAGTGTCCAAGAAGTGACGCGCAGCTACCGCCCCGGACGCTCGTTCAGCCTCTCGGCATCGTATAAGTTCTGATATCCGATGCGCCTCCGGCCTCTCCGGCGCGGTTAATGCAGTCAACGTTTGTGCAAGGCGAGCGCAGAAGCCAAGTTTACTTGGATTATGCCGAGCCGCCGCCAAACGTCTGTTGAAAACGAACTATTTTCAATCACATAATTAACAAACCCGGGGCGCATATCCGCCCCATACTATCAACCAATCTATCTAAATTATGAAAGGAAAAACGTTTTGTTTCCGAGTGGCCTTCGCGGCCTTAACCCTTTGCTCCGCCGCTTTCTTCTGCGGATGCAGCGACGATGATGAAAACAGCAACAACCAAGACGGCGGCGGCGGAACGCAGACAGAAGAGCGCAACTGGAGCGAGGACAACGGCGTGAAAGCAGCCGACAACCTCCTCTTCGAAGGCAACGTTATCGGCAACGGTGACCAGGAATTTGTGTTCAAAGGCAAGCAGACTCTCCCCAAGGGCACGTACACCCTGCGCGGCTGGGTGTACATTGCCAATGGCTCTGAACTGACCATCGAGCCGGGCACCGTGATCCGCGGCGACAAGAAGACGAAAGCTGCGCTCATCGTAGAACGCGGCGGCAAACTCTGGGCTCGCGGCACTGCCAACGCTCCTATTGTATTCACCTCTGCTGCCGAAAAGGGCAACCGCAAGCCCGGCGACTGGGGCGGTCTCATCATCTGCGGCCAAGCTCCCCACAACGCTGGCGAAGCACAGATTGAAGGCGGTCCGCGCACCAAGCACGGCGGCAGCAATCCTGCTGACAACTCGGGCGCGCTCAGCTACGTGCGCATCGAATTTGCCGGCTATCCCTTCCAGACCGACAAGGAGATCAACGGCCTTACGCTCGGCTCTGTGGGCAACGGCACGCAGCTCGACCACATTCAGGTGTCCTACTCTAACGACGACTCTTTCGAGTGGTTCGGCGGCACGGTCAACGCTAAGTATCTCATAGCCTACAAGGGCTGGGACGACGACTTCGACACCGACAACGGCTTCTGCGGCAACGTGCAGTAATTGCCGACGGCAGCCAGAGCAACGGTTTCGAGAGCGACAACGATGCCAGCGGCTCCACCGCTTCTCCCTTTACCACCGCCACATTCAGCAACATCACCTTCATCGGCCCGAAGTACACCGAGGGTTTCGCCAACAACAGCACGTTTATCAACGGCGGCTCTTACTTCCCCAACAACGGTAGCGCCCTCGGCAAGTTCCAAAGCGCCATGCAAATCCGTCGCGGCTCGCGCCTCAACTGCATCAACTCTATCGCCATGGGCTGGCCTATCGGCCTGATTATCGACGGCGAAAAGGGCAACACGGTTGATGTAGCCAAAGCCGGCAACATCAAGTTGCAGAACATCTGGTTCGCCGACATGGACGTAACGGGCAGCGATGCCAACAAGATTTACGACGATGTGCTCTACGATGCCCGTAACAATGTGGTGCTCGATGCCACGCGCCAGTCTTACTCCTCCGAGTTCTTCCTCTCGCAGGCAGGCAACAAGCTCTCTACGGCTGGCGAAATGCTCCTCGGCGGCACGCTGCTGCCTGGCGTCAAGCAGGGTTTCATGCCTCTCGCCGGCAGCCCGCTGCTGGGTGCTGCCTCCTTTGCCGGCGCAGGCTCTGGTTTCGACCAAGTAGGCTTTATCGGCGCATTCGGCACGGAGAACTGGCTCGACGGCTGGACAAACTTCGATCCCAACAACGCTGACTATTAAGCCTCGATATAGCGTTATAGGTATTAGATTATTTCAGGGCGGACGTGCTTTCGGGCACGTCCGCTATTTCTTTGCATAAGAAAGGCTGCGGTTCGGAAATTTTCGTGCAAGCGAGCGCAGAGCCGAACTTGTTCGGGCTATGCCGAGCGCAGCCGAAAATCTCAAAGCAAATTTTCGTGCAAGCGAGGGAAATTTTCGTGCAAACGAGTGCAGAGCTGAACTTGTTCGGGCTATACCGAGCGCAGCCGAAAATGTCAAGAAAAGGCGCGTTTGCATGATCAAAAAAATCTGCCGCGTAAGAATAATCTTGCGCGGCAGATATAAGTGTTGCCCAAAGGCAGTGATGTCGTAAGCAAAAAGAAAAGGCAATCGGGGCGTTTATGCCTCTGCCAGCCTGATTTGCGAGAGAATGTCCTGGCACTTCGCGCCGTTGCGCATCTCGCGATAACGCTGGAGGCTGTAGCGAAGCATTTCGAGACGGTTGGCAAGTGTCTTCTTCCCGTTAATTCTCTCTGTGTTGTCCAAATTGTTCTGCATCTGTTTCATAATCTTTTCCTTAAATTTTGCCCCGCAACTTGCGGGGCTTCTTCTGAACTATATACCTATTGTTTTGTGTTGTTGTTAGTGCAAAGATAGTGCAAGGTGAGCGCAATCAAGTTTACTTGAAATTGCCGAGCCGCAGCCTATCTTATGCAAAGATAAGGGGCAAAAATCTTTTCTGCCAAACATTTTTCCGAGAAACCGCCCTTTCGTAACCATCTTTTAGCAAGTCAGCGGCTCCCTGCAAAGAGCACTTTGCAAAATGCGGGTTCTTTATTCGTAGCGCATGGTCTTGGCAGGCCCCAATAGACTAAGAAAGATGATAGAGAATGGACAAAAGTATGCCAGGAAAAAATTTGAGCGATTTGATTTGGATGGGAACATAGAGGAGCGAAAGAAATAGCTGACTAGAACCTTTTTGAGAAAAACTTGCCCCAAATATTGAATTTTTCGCCTTGCGTGACTATTATTATAAGGTAATCGGTGAAAGGAAGAAAAGTAGAGACACAAAGCATGCATGTTTGGTACTTTGGAAATAAATGGTTACCTTTACCCCCGCCACATGTGCAATCTAATGCAGGAAAACAACGAAAATAGTCTGAAAAATAACCGCTATTGAAATGGCTGCAGACAAC
>SFPF01000096.1 GCA_004552155.1 Bacteroidales bacterium | reverse complement strand
GCGCAGGCTATCGGTGGAGGCGAGGCGCAGCGTCGGCTCGTGCCCGCGTTGCAGCAGGAAGTGCCACAGCACGTAAGGTATGAGCAGCAAGAGCAGGAGCAGGCAAAGCGGATTTGCAAAAGTCATCTCTTAGGTTGTATTTATTGAGTTACGAGTAGACGAGGAAATTTTCGTGCAAGCGAGCGCAATAGAGCTTGCTCATATTGCCGAGCGCAGCCGAAAATCACAAAGTAAACGAGTAGACGAGACAAGTTTCTCATAGAAATATCGTAAGCAAGACATACTTGTCTTGTCTACTCGTCTACTTGTAAACTTGTTTACTAAGATTGTTGTATTACAGACGATTATAAGAAACAGTTGTAGAAATCATATAGCGCGTAAGCCGTGGCGGCGAGTAGCGCGGCGGTGCAGAGGGTGAGCGCGGCTGTAAGGCAGTGGCGTATCATGTTCTGCCTGCTGCCGTCCACTTCTTCGTACACGATTTTAGGCTGCGGTTTTTCGGCGGGCACATACTTCGTTTCGTTCACGAAATTCACGGCCTGCATCAGACTGCGCTCTTGTTCGGAAAGTCCTACTTCGTAACGCGCGAACTTCACAAGGTCGGCGGTGCCGAGAATTTCCTGCAACTCGGCGCGCGCCTGCGCATCGTCCTGCAAACCGTGGAGGGCATCGAGAATTTCGCCCGATGTCATCTCGCGGGCATTGAACCCGTAGCGGCCTTGCAGGTAAGTGCGCAGCGTATCGGTGAGTTTCATGTAATAGGCCTTGGCTTCCTCCTTAGCGTCTTTGAGGCGCGTGATGTCGGTCAGCGCGGTTTCGTGGGGCGGGGCGGGGGGATAGATCACCACGCGGCGCACCAGCGGGCGGCTGTCGGAGAGCCTGACGGCGAGCCACATAACAGCAATCAGCAGGAGCAGCATCGCCGCGCTTTCGCCCAGCAGGCGGGCGTTCCACTCAAAGGGCGGCGCAACGGGCGCGTGCGGGCCGGTGTATTGGTCGGTGTGCGTGGTGTCTACCCGCACGGTATTTACTTTCAAAGCCAAGGGAGTGGCGGAGCGATAGGTCTTTCCGTCCACTGTCACCTCAACAGGCGGCAGGCGATACAAGGCTGAGTCGAAAGATGTTATGGCATAGGGCTTGGTGAGTACCATGCGCGCGCCGCCCGCTTCGTACACGGTGTCGGGCTCGCCCGAGGCAATCACCTCCACGCCACGCGTGAGCGTGTCGCCCGGGGCGAAGTGGCGGAAGTCCACGCGGCTGCCTTTCGCGGCTTTCACCTTGGCACGCAGCACCACCTGCTGGCCGATGAGGATATTCGTGCTGTCGAGGCGTGCCTCCACGGTGATTTGTGCGCCGGCGGCGTTCGGCAAAGCGATGCCGAGCGTGAGGCACAATATATATATATATATGTATAGTCGATGCATATAAGTTTATTTATTAGTAGACGAGTAGACAAGTAAACGAGTATACGAGACAGAGATGTTATGTAAAATATAAATTTATATGAGTAACTTGTCTTGTTTACTTGTTTTCTTGTTTTCTTTGAGATTTTCGGCTGCACTCGGCATAGCCCGAACAAGTTCGGCTCTGCTCTCGCTTGCACGAAAATTTCCTGGTTTACTTGTTTACTAAAATAGTTGTTTTTATCTCCCGCCCAATAGTTTTTTGAGCGGTCGCACATAGTCCTCGTCCGTCATCACGGTAGTATGGTCCACGCCGCAACGGCGCATTTGCTCGTCACCTTTTTCGCGTAGCTGCCGCCAGCCTTTGGCGTACTGCTCACGCACGCGGCGGCTGTCGGTATCTATGTAGCACTCGTGCCCGGTCTCTGCGTCCTCGACCTTAATGAGCCCTACGGCAGGCAGTTCCACGGCGCGGCGGTCTGCCACGCGGATACCCACGAGGTCGTGCTTGCGGGCGGCTATCATCATGGGGCGCGAATAGTCGCTGCGGTCAATGAAGTCGCTGATTAGGAACGTGATGCAGCGCTTGGTCATCACGCGCGTGAGATATTCCACCGCAGCGCCGATGTCCGTGCGGCTGCCTTGCGGCTCGAAGTCAAGCAGTTCGCGAATGATGTAAAGGATATGTCCGCGCCCTTTCTTGGGCGGAATAAAGCGTTCGGGGCGGTCGGTAAAGAAGAGCACGCCCACCTTATCGTTGTTCTGCATGGCAGAAAAGGCGATGGTGGCGGCTATCTCTGCCGATAGTTCTCGCTGGGTGCGCTCTGCCGTGCCGAAGTCGCTGCTTCGCGACACGTCCACAAGCAGCATCACCGTGAGTTCGCGCTCTTCCTCAAAAACCTTTACATGCGGGCGGTTGAGTCGCGCCGTCACGTTCCAGTCGATGTCGCGCACGTCGTCGCCGGGCTGGTATTCGCGCACTTCGGCAAACGACATACCGCGCCCTTTGAACGCCGAGTGGTACTCGCCGGCAAAGATATTGTTGGTCAGCGCGCGCGTCTTTATTTCTATCCGCCGCACCTTGCGCAACAGTTCAGTGGTTTCCATGAGGATGGATTTTATGAAATTCAGTATACCTCATTAAGGCACTTCCACCTTGCTCAAAATCTGTGCGATAAGGTCGTCGGCCTTCACTTCTGCGGCTTCGGCTTCATAGGTAAGGCCGATGCGGTGGCGCAGCACGTCGAACACCACCTCGCGCACGTCTTCGGGGATCACGTAGCCGCGGCGGCGGATAAAGGCACAGGCGCGGGCGGCGAGGGCAAGGTTGATAGAGGCACGCGGAGAACCGCCGAAACCGATGTAAGGCTTGATGTCTTTCAGTCCGTAGCGTTCGGGCGAGCGTGTGGCCTGCACGAGGTCGGTGATGTAACGCTCGATGCGTTCGTCTACATACACGCGCTTCACGTAGGCGCGGGCATCGAGAATGCGCGAGGCGTCGGTGACGGGCTGCACCTCGTTGGCGATGGCGCCGTTGAGGTGGGCGCGCACGATGCGTGCTTCTTCCTCCTGCGTGGGATAGTCCACGATGACTTTCATCATGAAACGGTCCACCTGTGCTTCGGGCAATTCGTACGTACCTTCCTGTTCGATGGGATTTTGCGTGGCGAGCACGAGGAAAGGCTCGGGCAGGCGGAACGTTTCTTCGCCGATGGTCACCTGATGCTCCTGCATGGCTTCGAGCAATGCGCTCTGCACCTTAGCCGGAGCGCGGTTGATTTCGTCGGCAAGCACGAAATTCGCAAAAATCGGGCCGTGCTTCACGTTGAACTGCTCCGTGCGCTGGCTGTAAATAAGCGTGCCAATCACGTCGGCGGGCAGGAGGTCGGGCGTGAACTGCACGCGGCTAAACTTTCCTTCAATAAGTTTCGACAGGGTCTTGATAGCCAGTGTCTTGGCAAGTCCGGGCATACCTTCAAGCAGGATATGTCCATCGGCCAGCAAGGCGATGAGCAGTGAGCGCACGAGGTGTTTCTGCCCCACGACGGTACGCGCCATGCCGTCGGTGAGTTCGCTGACGAAGCCCGTTTCGCGTTCTATCAGGGCGTTCAGTTCTCTGATGTCGGTTGTTTCAGTCATTATTATAATATTGTATAGTTTGATTATTCCATGCCTTGCGGGGCTCTTCTATATGCCTCGCATAATTACCTGCAAAATTACTCCTTTTCGCCCTTTCTTATATTTAATTTTCCCTAAAACACGCTCCAAAATCCTTTTTATCATATAAGAAAAGCGCGAAACCGTACAAATTCTTCAAATCATCATGGCTGCGATCCGGCAAAACGTCTGAATTATCCCCAAGCAAAATCTTACGATTCCCGTGAAAATTTTTCCTTTCTCCTTGTTATTTTTTACTATCTGCGCAGATATTTTTTGTTACAAACTTTCTAACACATGTTACAAACTTTGTAATACGTGTTACAAACTTTGTAATACATGTTACAAACTTTGTAACAAACTTTTTCTCATAGGATAGAAAAAAATATCTTGCTGACAGCAAAAAATATCTCCGAGAAAGTAGAAACTAACTCGGAGATAGCAGATGCTGCCCTATATGCGGGGCAATTATTTATGATGGAAAATCCTATTTCACCGGTTCCACGTGCGTATTGATTATAGTGTGCGCACCGAAGCGGGCGCGGAGCTTGTCCTCGATGCGGCGCGTGGCGGCGTGGGCATCGTTGATGGTCGTCGTGCCCGCCATGCGGAAATGCACTTCAATGGCGCAATAGCTGCCGATGCGGCGCGTGCGCAGGTTGTGCGGGTCGGAAGTGCCGGGTTCTTCGAGGATCGTGTCGATAATAAAGTTTTCCTCTTTTTCGGGCAGCGACTTTTCGGCCACCTTGATGATAAAGAAGCTGACGATCAGTGCGGCAATGGGGTCGAGCACGCGCCAGTGCTCGCCCAGAACGATTGCGCCGCCGATGCCGAGGGCAGTGCCGACGGACGAGAGGGCATCGCTGCGATGGTGCCACGCGTTGGCCACAACGGCCTGAGAGCCGGTGGAGCGTCCCACGCGAACGGTGGCTTGATAGAGCAACTCCTTGACAACGATTGACACGAGGGCGGCGATGAGCGCGATGTTGCCGGGTTGCGGCAGGAGTTCGCCGTTGATGCTTCGGTAGATGGCTTCCGCGCCGTTCCACAGCACGCCGATGCCGACCGCCATCAGCATCAGGCCGACTATAACGGTAGCAAGCGTTTCGTATTTGCCGTGGCCGAAGTCGTGGTCGCTATCGGAGGGACGGCCGGAAAGGCGCACGAAGAGCAGGACAACAATGTCGGTGGCAAAATCGGAAAGCGAATGCACGGCGTCTGCTATCATGGCCGCACTGCCGCCGAGGATACCGGCTGCGAACTTGAAGATGAGCAGCAGCACGTTGCCCGCGCTGCCAAGGAGCGTGATGCGGTAGATGCTGTGTTCGCGTGAAGAGGTTGTTGGCATAATATAAATATTGAGTAGGAGGTAGGATGGGACTAAAACAATTAAAACCGCTTGTCCTGTGTGGGCCTGCGGCTCGCCTTACCGGGTTGACCGCGAACCTGTGAGCCTATAGGCTCCCGTTTCGCGTCCTTCCCGCTAAGGCTGCGGTCGGTTCCCGCCCGCCCACACAGGACAAGCAAAAAACAGGAAAAAGTAAAGCATTGCTTTTTTGCTTTTATAATGAAAAGTAAATGTATACTTTTTCCTGTTTTTTGCTTGCGTCGTTTGAAGCGGGCGGGCACCGACCGCAGCCGCAGGGATTAAGGACGAGTGAAAGCCGAGAGGCTTTCTAACTCGGCGTTAAGCCCTGCGGCGTGCCCTTGGGCTTCAAACGATGCAAGCGGTTTTTATGGTTTTTGTCAAAATCAATAACTAATTCCTTGCAAACGCGTGCGCCGCGGTGCACGGGGTATTGTATTTGAAAAGCACGAAATCTTCTGCAAAATTACTACTTTTGCAATTCCCATACGTGATAATAGGCTTTTTTAAGTATGGGAAGAAGGCGTGCCGCGCCTTTTTTCCGTAACTTCGCCTTTGAATTTAGAAAATACCGCAATGACAAACGGCAGACTGCTTTGGGTGGACGACGAAATTGATTTGCTCCGCGCCCACATCTTGTTCCTCGAAAAGAAAGGCTATGACGTTTCCACCGCTTCCAACGGATCGGACGCGCTCGAACTATGCGAGAAAGAAGATTTCGACCTCATATTTCTCGATGAAAACATGCCCGGCCTCAGCGGCCTCGAAACGCTCTCACAGCTGAAAGAGCGCGGGGTGAATACGCCCGTGGTGATGGTGACGAAAAACGAGGAGGAAAATATTATGGACCAAGCCATCGGCGCGAAAATCGCCGACTACCTCATCAAGCCCGTCAACCCCAACCAAATCCTGCTGAGCATCAAGAAAAACATACACCGCCGCGAAATCGTGCAGGAAGCCACGCAGACGGGCTACCGGCAGGAGTTTTCCAAAATCGATCTCCAAATGTCGGAAAACCTTGATGCGGAGGGCTGGAAAGAACTCTATAAAAAGTTGGTGTACTGGGAGTTGGAACTTTCTCAGACCGACGGCGCGATGAACGAGATGCTGCAAATGCAGAAAGCCGATGCCAACAGAAATTTCGCCAAGTTCATCGCAAAGAACTACGCCGCATGGATTGCCGCCCCCGACAGCCGCCCCATACTCAGCCCCGACGTGATGAAACGCCGCGTCTTCCCCTTGCTCTCCTCGGGCAAAAAGGTGTTTCTGCTGGTGCTCGATAACTTCCGCTTCGACCAGTGGCGCGTGCTGAGTCAAGAACTGGCAGATGACTTCGACATCGACGAAGATGTCTACTTCAGCATTTTGCCTACCGCCACGCAATACGCCCGCAACGCCATCTTCTCGGGACTGATGCCCTTGCAAATCAAGGAAATGTACCCCGCGCTTTGGGTAGACGAGGAGGAAGAAGAGGGCAAGAACCTCCACGAAGAGGCACTGCTGCGCGAGCAATTGGCGCGCTTCCGCCGCAAGGAAACTTTCACCTACCACAAACTAAACGACTCAGTCGCCGCCGACCGTCTGCTGGCGCAACTGAACGAGTTGACACAGTCGCCGCTGAATGTGTTGGTGGTAAACTTCATGAGGCGGCCTACCGCAGCATCACGCTTTCATGGTTCAAGCATACGCCCATCAAGGAACTCTTCGACCGCCTCGCGCGCCTCGACTACGAAATTCTCATCACAACCGACCACGGCAGCATTCGCGTGGACCAGCCGACCAAGGTGGTGGGCGACAAGAACGTGAACACCAACCTGCGCTACAAACTTGGCAAAAATCTCAACTACAACGCCCGCGAGGTGTTTGAGGTGAAGCAACCGCGCACCATACAGTTGCCCGCGCCCAACCTTTCCACAACCTATATCTTTGCCACGGGTGCCCGCTTCTTCGCTTATCCCAACAATTATAATTATTACGTGCAGTATTATAAAGACACATTCCAGCACGGCGGCGTATCTATGGACGAGATGATCGTGCCCCTCGTGTCGCTGCGCCCGAAAAAGAGATGATATTCTGATTCTTTTTTAGTAGACGAGTAGACAAGTAAACGAGTAAACAAGACAAAGATGTCGTGCATACTATATTTTATAAAGGTAACTTGTCTTGTTTACTGGTCTACTCGTTTACTTGTTTACTGAAACCCATATATATAATATTGTATATGCACACCTTTCGTAAATTCCTTTTCCTCCTTCTCCTCATGTCCCCATTCCTTGCCAACGCTTCGGCAAAAGATTTTATCCGTCAGCGCGAAACGCATTTCTATAAAGGAGATGCGCGGCAGCCTTATTATTTTGTGGGCACCAATCTTTGGTACGCGCCAATTTTGGCTTCGGAAGGGCAGGGCGGTGACCTGCCTCGCCTCTGCCGCGAACTGGATTCTCTGAAAAATATCGGGGTGGACAATCTGCGCATCCTTGTCGGGGCAGACGCGGGTTCGGCAAATGTCACGTCGGTCGCGCCCGTGCTGCAATCCAAGCCGGGTGTGCTCAACGATACGCTGCTTGCGGGCTTGGACCGTATGCTCGCGGAACTTGAAAAGCGGGATATGTACGCCGTGCTCTATCTGACCAATTCGTGGGATTGGAGCGGCGGTTTCGGTTACTATCTGCGCGAGACGGGCCACGGCGATTCGCCCGACGCATCGGGCGAGGGGTGGTCGCGCTACGTGGATTATGCCGCCGAATTCTTTCGCGACCGTCAGGCACAGCAACTGTATTTCGATTTTGTGAAAACAATTGTCGGCCGCACCAATGGCTTTACGGGCAAGGCCTATAAGGACGACGCGCACATCATGGCCTGGCAACTCTGCAACGAGCCGCGCCCCTTTGCCAAAGAACTTGGAGGCGCGTTTGTGAAGTGGGTGTCCGAAGCGGCTGCGCTTATCAAAAGCATTGACCCAAACCATCTCGTATCGACAGGCAGCGAAGGTATCATCGGCTGCAACGTGGACGAGCAACTCTGCGAGCGCGTGCATGCCGACAGGAACATCGACTACATCACCGTGCATATCTGGCCTGCCAACTGGGGCTGGGCGAAGCGCGGCTCGCTGCATTCTTCCTTGCCGCACGTATTTCTGAAAACTGAAGAATATATCTCGGCTCACGACCGTATGGCGCAGAAACTGCAAAAGCCTTTTGTGATTGAAGAGTTCGGCTATCCGCGTGATGCCAATGCCTATTCACCCGCAGCGACGACCGACAGCCGAAATGCTTTCTACGGTTGCATCTTCCAAGCCCTTACGGACAGCCGCGCCCAAAACGGCGCGTTAGCAGGCTGCAACTTTTGGGGTTGGGGCGGCAGCGGACGCGCCCGCGCCGAACGCTGGACCGCCGGCGACGATTTCCTTTGCGATCCGCCGCATGAACCTCAAGGTTGGTACTCCGTCTTTGATACGGACAGCCAGACCATAAATCTTATCCGGCAAACGGCAAAAAAATTAGGCGTATAGGTCAATTTGGGTGCTAAAATCGTTGTAAGGCCTATGATTAACAGTTAATTATAGGCATTCAAAAGTTTTTAGCAACAAAATTGTTCA
>SFPF01000095.1 GCA_004552155.1 Bacteroidales bacterium | reverse complement strand
CCGTCCGCGCCGATGGTACTGCAGACCCGCGGGAGAGTAGGTCGCCGCCAGCTTTTAGATGAAAGAACCTGCATTTGTAATAAAATACGGATGCAGGTTCTTTTATTTTATATATTTACCTACATCGTATTGAAGATTATGGATAAAATAGCAGTTCTAATCCCTTGCTTTAATGAGGAAGCAACCATTGGCAAAGTTGTCGATGATTTCAAAATTGCTTTGCCTGATGCTACGATTTATGTTTACGATAACAATTCAACAGACCGTACGTCTGCCTTTGCAGCAGAACATGGGGCTGTCGTGCAGGTTGAACGCAGGCAAGGGAAGGGTAATGTGGTGCGCACTATGTTCAGAGATATTGATGCAGAATGTTATCTCATGGTAGACGGCGATGATACTTATCCTGCAGAACAAGCCTTCGCCATGTGTAATGCTGTGCTGAATGGAGAGGCAGATATGGTGATAGGAGATAGGCTGTCTGCTACGTATTTTGTCGAAAACGACCGCCGCTTCCATAACTTTGGTAATCGCATGGTGAGAAAACTCATTAATAGTATTTTTGAAAGCGACGTACGGGATATAATGACAGGATATAGGGCGTTTAGTCCGTTGTTCGTAAAAAATTTCCCAGTGCTAGCCCAAGGATTTGAGATAGAGACGGAGATGACGATCCATGCACTTGACAAGAAATTCGTTTTGAAAGAGTTGCCAATAAATTATCGCAATCGCCCTTCAGGAAGTGTATCTAAACTCAATACCATCTCTGATGGTTATAAAGTTGTGAAAACCGTATTTCGCCTCTTTCGCGACTATAAGCCCCTTGCTTTTTTCTCCTCCATTGCAGTGGCGATAGGCCTTGTCTCGGTCTTTATGATGATTCCCGTTATCACCGAGTATTGGGAAACAGGACTTGTGCCGCGTTTCCCAACGCTGATAGCCTGTGGTTTCGGTTTGCTGCTTGCTATGCTTTTCTTTATCGGCGGGCTAATCCTTGAAGTAGTTACCCAAAAGCATAGGCAACTCTATGAATTGCTTCTGGTGCGCAGTAAAAAGAGACCGTAAGCAAAGATGGTTATTGCCGACAGTCGCCATACAAACCAATAATGAATCACGCAATGGTTCCTAATCGCCAGAAACCAAAACAACGGGAAAGCGGCTATAAGTAGCAGATAACTATACTTCTTGAATAGGAGAGGGTTTCTTTGGTATTGCCAAATGGTGAGGCTTATAAATGCAATGCTCACTGTTGCAAGCGCAAAGAATATTATCTTGTGTGCAAAAATAAAGGACGCTATTCCCCAAAGAGACATGTCTACATCCATGAATTCGGTCGCTGTGCGCACACTGATTTGTTGCGCTGCATCGCTTATGTCGTAACCCGTCAGCACTGCTGCAAGCAGCCACTTCGTTATCCAAATACCGGCATAGCCTACCGTCCAAGTCGTGCTGCATATTGCGGTATATTTAAGCGCGTTTTGGGTAGGTAAATCTTTTTCTTTGGCAAGCAGGAAAAGCAAGGGAATACATAACGTCAGCAAAGGCGTGGTTAGTAAATCCGTAAAGGCGGTTATGCCGCCAATAATGCAGAATAGGGCAGCCAGCCAGGTTCTGTTTTTCGGTTGCCTGTCGGTACACAATATATATATAGTAGCAGCAAATACGGTGTAAAACGTATTTGAGTACTGCATGGAAAGAGGTACCATCCAGAAATTTATGGCAACGAGCGAGGTTATAAATGCTACGATTGTCCCATACATCCTACGCCTAATCCCCATACATATTATGCCCCCAAGCAGTAGGGATAGCACAACGTAATTCAGTATTCTGATGCCCGAGTAGTCGGTCGCGGTTAGCAGCGGCCGTAAAAAGAGCAAGTATCCATGCCAATATCGGGCATACTCGAAGGCATCGTGCTCGTAGTCTTCATTGATAGCATCTCTGATGCCTTGAGTAACCGACATTCTGTTGCCGCGATAAGTGTAAGTGCAATTCATAGCCGATTCCACAGAGTTGCGCTCGTCTATGTTGGTTGCTATATTGATCATCAATGCGTCCGTGAAGTTGTCAAGCCTGAAAATAGGAATGCCTCCGATTTTTCGCTTCAGCCCTTCTTCATCAATGGTTTGGGCAGAAATCAGGGCGTTTTGGGATATGCTGCTTTTCATAATGTGGCTAACTGCCACCAACGAGATGAAGAATAGTGCCGTCATAGCGACCAGCGAGATGACAACAGCGAGCAAAGGCTTGGTACAATCACAGAGACGCTTGCCAGGCGTTCTTTGGACAGATATAATTCTATTGGGCATGGTATAATCTTCTATCAGATGTGATCTTATTCCATAATAACGCCAAATTGAGGGAAAAATTTTAGGTGGCCTTCAAATTGTGTTTTAGGGCGCACTTGCCTTTGGGGAAATGGCGGGAAAATCTCTAAATATTATCCAATCGTCATAAAACCTGTAACAAAAAAGAAACTATAAAGTAAGTAAAGGGTATTGCTAAGTATTTTTACGTAACTTTGCAGGAGAAACCTTATCCTATGAAACCAATATTTATCGCCGGACCTTGCGTCATAGAGAGCATGGACGTCTTGCAGACTGTGGCAAGCGAACTGGCAAGCATCAAACAGCAGACGGGGGCAACCATCTATTTCAAAGCTTCTTTCGATAAAGCCAACCGCACTTCCATACATTCTTTCCGAGGTCCGGGACTTGAAAAGGGCATGCAAATGCTTGCCGACATCAAGGCGCAGTTTGGACTTCCTATCCTAACGGACATTCACGAGAGCAGCCAAGCTACCGCTGCGGGTGAGGTGGCCGACATTCTGCAAATCCCGGCATTTCTGTGCCGGCAGACCGACCTGCTCGTGGCCGCTTCGCAAACGGGCTGCATCGTGAACGTGAAGAAGGCGCAGTTCCTCTCGGGAGACGACATGCAATATCCCGTCGAGAAAGCTACAACAACCTTGTAGTTGACTTCCGCAACATCCCCCTCATGAAGCAATACACCGACCGCGTGGTGATGGATTGCACCCACAGCGTGCAGCGTCCCGGAGCGGCTGGCGGCAAGACGGGCGGCAACCGCGAGTACATTCCCTCTATGGCACTGGCCGCCAAGGCATTCGGGGCAAACGGTTTCTTCTTCGAAACGCACCCCGACCCCGACCACGCCCTGAGCGACGGACCGAACATGCTGCCGCTCGACCAGCTCGCAGCGCTTATCAAGGAATTGGCACAATAGGGACGTTTTGCAACGACACACAATATTTTATATATGAGCAAATGGACAGAAATAGCAGCGAAGTGCCTGCGCGACGAGGCAGGGGCGCTGCTCGACCTCATACCTTTTCTTGACGACGACTTCGACCGTACGGTAGAAATTATCCTCAACTGCAAGGGAAAACTCATAGTGACGGGCGTGGGCAAGAGCGGCCATATCGGCGCGAAAATCGCCGCCACGCTTTCCTCCACCGGCACGCCGAGTTTCTTTATCAACCCGCTCGACGTGTTCCATGGTGACCTCGGCGTAATCCAGCGCAAGGACGTGGTGCTGGCCATCTCCAACTCGGGGCAGACCGACGAACTGCTGCGCTTCCTGCCTTATCTGATGGAAAACAAAATTCCCGTCATCGCCATGAGCGGCAATCCCAACTCCCTGCTGGCGCAATATGCCACGGCACACCTCAACGCCTCCGTGCGCTACGAGGCCTGCCCGCTTGGACTTGCGCCCACGTCGTCCACGACGGCTGCCCTTGCCTTGGGCGATGCCCTGGCTTGCGCTCTCATCGAGGCCCGCAATTTCAAAGCCTCTGATTTCGCGCAATTCCACCCCGGCGGCTCACTCGGCAAACGCCTCCTGACGAAGGCACGCGACGTGATGCGCACGGAAGACCTGCCCGTAATCCCGCCCACAATGAAACTCGGCGAGGCTGTGATCCACATGAGCAACGGCCGCCTCGCCGCGCCATGGAGACCTCGCAAGACAGTTTCTTTAAACTCACCGTTGCCGACATCATGTCGTGCCAGCCCAAGATGGTGTCGCCCGACACGAAAATCACGGAAATCGAAAGCATCTTGCATCAAAACAAAATCCACTCCGTGCTCGTAACGGACAAGGAGCGTCATCTGCTCGGCATCGTCGATTCGTTCAGCACGATGCTGTAGAGATTGATACACATATGTTATTTGTATAGCCATAGGGGCGCAGCCACGCCTCTATGGTCTTTATTACAGTATGAAAAGACTGCTCATCTTCATCATATCCACCCTTACTTTCTTTCTTGCGGCAAAGGCAGAGACCTGCGTGTTCATGCCTTCCGACTCCCTGCCCGCAATCGGGAGCGACACGACCATCGTGCGCTTCCTCGAAAGCCGCTTCGACGTGAAGTTCACGGGCAACAACCGCGTGGTGCTCTTCTCCTCCGGCCGCGAGAAGTTCAAGGACCTCTTTGCCGCCATACGCGCCGCCCGCAAGAGCGTTCACCTCGAATATTTCAACTTTCGCAACGACTCCATTTCAAAGGAGCTTTTTAAAATTCTCAGCGCGAAGGCAGCCGAGGGCGTCGAGGTGCGGGCGTTGTTCGACGGCTTCGGCAACAGTTCCAACAACCGCCCATACATCAACCACGCCCTGCATCGCGACCACCGCAAAATCGTGGTCATCGACGGCATGGTGGCTTACACCGGCGGCATGAACGTGGCGGACTACTACATCACGGGCCGCCCCGAGTTTGGCAGCTGGCACGACCTGCACGCCCGCGTGGAGGGCGACGCCGTGGGCGAACTGCAAGCCGTGTTCCTCGGATTTTGGAACCGCGTGACGGGGCAGAATATCAGCGGCCCGCAATACTATCCCGGCGAGAAACGCGCCGCCGACTACTTCCCGCAGCTTGCGCCCGATACCACTGCCACGGCAGGAAGGAAGCAGGTGGGCGTGGTGAACCGTGACCCGCACAGCACGCCCGACATCATTCACGACACCTTTCTCGAAGCCATCAGCACCGCCCGCCATAGCATTCGTATCATCAACCCCTACTTCACCCTCTGCCCGCACCTGAAACGGGCGTTGAAGGAAGCTGCTGCACGGGGCGTGGACGTGCAAGTGATGGTGTCGGAGAAATCAGATATTCCCATTACGCCGCGCATCGTGGAGTACAACGTGAATAAGTTGATGCGTGCCGGCGTGAAAGTGTATTTCTATCAGGGCGGCTTCCACCACAGCAAAATCATGATGGTGGACAGCCTCTACTCTTTCATTGGATCTGCCAACCTCAACAGCCGCAGTCTCTCGTTCGATTATGAGTGCAACCTCCTCATCGCCGATGCGCCCACCACGCACCAGCTCATCAGCCTCTTCAACCGCGACCGCGACGAACACTGCTACCTCTTAACACCCGAACTCTGGAAGCAACTGCCCAAATGGAAAAAGTTTAAGGGCTGGCTCTTCCATTTCCTCACCCCCTTCGTAGAAGCACCGAAACGCCGGCAGGGCATTCCGGGCATGATAATAATAGACAGACTTTATGCGTGACCAGAAGTTTTCCATAGTGAAGGCCTTCGCCATCATCTTCGTGGTGATGTCGCACGCCGGTGCGCCGGCATGGCTCAACAACGGGCTTTACATCTTCCACGTGCCGGCATTCTTCATCTGCGCCGGCTATTTCTTCCACACAAAATACCTCAGCGACGAGCGCACCTACGTGCTCCACCGCGTCAAAGGGCTGTACGTGCCGTTTGTGAAATGGAGTCTCCTCTTTCTTGTGCTCCACAACCTATTCTTCCCGCTCGGGCTGTTGAGCGAGACCTACGGCAACGCCTCGGGCGGCGTGCTCCATCCCTACACATGGCACCAGTTTTGCCAAAATGCCTGGAGCATCGTGAGTAACATGTCGGGCTACGACACCTTCATCGGCGGCGCCTTCTGGTTTTTCCGCGCCTTCTTCCTCGCAAGCCTCGCGTTCCTCGTATTGTTCAAAATCATCAGGAAATTGCGCCCCGAAAGCTCCGACCGCGAAGCGGGTTGGGCGATTTTGGGAACCGTTTTCCTGCTACTCCTTTGGAAAACCACGGAGGGCCTGAACATCACAGGCGTGGCGCAAGGCGGCTATCGCGAACTCACGGGCGTGCTCTTCATGACTGCCGGTTTTCTGCTCGCCCGCTACGAAGCTGTCAGTCGGCTCACGTGGCGCATTGCCCTGCCAGCAGCGGCAGTGCTTGTGTTGGCGGCAGCATATTTCCCTTCGGCCATGAACTATAAAGCCGACGTGTGGGAGTTTCTCTCCCTGCCCGTGCCGGCCGTGTGCGGTTTCATCGTGCTGTTCTACGTGGCAGCCTTCATCTGCGAGAAAGCCCCAAAGATCCTTGTAAACGGATTGGCATACATCGGCAACCACACATTATATATATTCGTGTTCCACCTCCTGGCGTTCAAGGTGGCGGGCGCGGTGAAAGTGGCGTGGTACGGGTTGCCGTGGCAGGCCATGGGCGGTCACCCTTATGTGCTGCAACCCGAGAACAATACCTTCTTTTTCCTCCTCTACGTCCTTGCCGGCGTGGCCCTTCCCTTGCTGTGGCTCGAAGGCTGGCGCAAACTAAGCGCCCGTTGCGACTTCTCCATCAAAAACCTCCTGCCCCTGCTCATGCAACTCGCCGTTCTTCTGTGCAAGTTAGTCGTGCGCGGCGGCAAAGCCATTTGGCGCGGCTGCAAGGCGGCCTTTCGCAGTTTCATCGAAAGCGTGAAAACCGTGCTCGCGGCGTCGAGTTCGAAAGATGAATGACGCTTTCCTATAAGAAAAACGCAGAAAAGTTTGCATGAACCGGTAAAAGCATATATCTTTGCAGAAGATAGGCTGCGGCTCGGCAATTTTCCCAAGTAAACTTGGCAATTGCGCTCGCCTTGCACTATCTTTGCAATCGTATAATTGTAACTACGCACAGATTATGACGAAACATATACTCACGATTATATTCTTCACCGCCGCGCTCTGCCTCCCGCTTACGGCACAGGCAACCGAAAGCCCGGAAGCACCCGAGGCAACGACCATCGAAGACGCACGCGGCGAAATTGCCGTGACGCAGCAAGGCAAGAACATCAAGGTGCAAAACGCCTGCGGCAAGACCTTGCAAGTGTACAACGTGACGGGCGCACTCGTTGCCACTTACCGTATCGACAGCGACGATAAAGCCATCACCCTCAACGTTGGCCGAGGCTGCTACATCGTGAAAGTGGGCGACGTGACCCGCAAAATCACCATCAACCACTAATCTTCATTCTAAGAATTTGGCACATAGGGGGATAAACGACTAACATGGTTCGTTTATCCCTTTTTTATTTGAAATGAACAAACAAGCCGAACTGCAACGCCGTCTCATGGACCCCGAAACGCGCTACGCCGCCTTCGAGGAGGCCGTGCGTACCTATTCGCCTGTGCTTTACAACCAAATCAGGCGCATGGTGACGTGGCACGACGATGCCGACGACGTGCTGCAAAACACGTTTCTCAAAGCGTGGCAGGCATTAGACAGTTACCGGGGCGACAGCCAGGTTTCCACTTGGCTCTACCGCATCGCCATCAACGAAAGCCTCACATTTCTCTCCAAGCAAAAGGACAGCGCGTCGCTCTCCGACGAAGAGACGGTGGGGCAAGTAGCCGCACGGTTGGAAAGCGACCCCTATTTCGACGGCGACGAAACGGAGCGCCAGTTGCAGGCTGCCCTCGCCACCCTGCCCGACAAGCAGCGCCTCGTGTTCAATATGAAATATTTCGAAGAAATGAAATACGAGGATATGAGCGCACTGCTTGGCACGAGTGTGGGCGCACTAAAAGCCTCCTATCATTTGGCAGTGAAAAAGATAGAGCAATTTTTCAACGAGATAGATTAAACTTTCAAGTAAGATATCAGTCAAATAGATACTAAAGAGAGAAATAAGATGAAAGACTTTAAGCGACATAATCCATTTATAACACCTGCCGGTTACTTCGACCAATTCGCGGTAAGCATCATGCAGCAGGTGGCGCAGATGCCGATGGCAGCCGTGCGCCCGGCGCGGTCGATGGTAAGGCGCATACAGATGTGGGTGTCGTATGCGGGCATCGCGGCAGTCGTGGCATTGGTGTTTATCGTTGGGCAGGGCGAAAACGGCGACCTGACGAGCGGCACGTCCGGCACGGCGAGCATTTCCATACTCGACAACGCCCTCGCAGAGGCTACGGAAAAGGACTTGGATGCCGCCTACGATTATCTGACTTCAAACGAATCAACCATATACGACTATGCAACAGAAAATCCATAAAATCCTCTTCCTCTTCTTGCTCCTCATGGCAGGTGGCGCGGCATACGCTGACGGCGCGGACAAGTGCGGCTGCCGAATGCAGCGCGAAGAACCGGGCACCCCTCCGCCCCATCACGGCGGCAAAGGCTGCAAGTTCGATTTCGAGCAGTTCCGCAAAGACCTCACAAAGCACATCTCCACCCGCGCTGGGTTCACTGCCAAAGAAGCGCAGGCATTCTTCCCCCTTTTCTTTGAGATGAAAGCCAAGCAGCGCAGTTACATGCGCAAAACGGTACGCGCCTATCGCCGCGTGGAGAAAGAAGACCTGAAAGAGAAGGAGTGCCAAAAGATTTTGCGCGAAGTTGAGAGCCTTGAAAAGAAGAAAAACGAAATGGAACGCACCTATATGCAGCGCCTCGAGAAGGCCGTGGGCGCAAAGAAACTGATGAAAGCCCTCAATGCCGACCACGAGTTCGGCCGTAAGATGTTCCACAATATGGCTGGGCGCAAGCATTAAGCCCACGTAGCCTTTTTATATAAAAACGGGTGCAGTTCCGCGCGGACTGCACCCGTTATTTTTTTTGCCCACGGTGAAATATATTTTTGCCCACGGTGAAATATATTTTTGCCCACGGTGAAATATATTTTTGCCCACGAATCTCACGAATCTACACGAATTTTGTGTCCTGTTTATTATAGGCGACCTGTACGGTCGCACGAATCTCACGAATAACTGCGCATGAATTAGTGAAAATTCGTGCGACCGTACAGGTCGCCATT
>SFPF01000094.1 GCA_004552155.1 Bacteroidales bacterium | reverse complement strand
AGAAGGCTGCATGATGCGCTCGGCAAGCGACGAGGCGGTCATGGGTGCGGCGTTGTCGGTTGCAGAAGGCAGGGGCGCGAGGCAGGCAAAGTAGAGCACGAGTGCCACGACGGCTGCTGCTGCGTAGTTCACGATTTCGCGGTTGATGCTGAACGTGTAGTTGCGCTTGCTCTCCGTTTTGTTTTCTTCGCTCTCGGTGTCGGTAGGCGCTGTGTCCTCTTGCTTGGCCATAGAAATGCTTTTAGGCTGATATTTTGCAAGGGCCTTTACCGTGCCCAGCCCGTAAAGTTCGGGCGAAAGCAGGCCTGCTGCCTCGGGCATGAAGTTGTAGCTGCCGTCCATATTGAGATGAATGGTGCCGATGCCCGGCATCTCAAATTCTCCCTTGTTGCGCAGCACGGCTTTGATCTCGTCGACCGCTTCGTTGATCATGCGTAGCGTTTCGGGGTAGGAAGCCTCGTAGGTCTGCATATACGATTGCACGAGCAAGCCGTCGTTGATTGTCAAAAGCGGATTGAAGCCTACGGTGCGGCGGGGCGGCAAGAAGCAGTCCTCGTCGGCGGGGTGCTCTGCTTGCGCGTACTGTGCCACAAAACCGCCAAGGCGGGGCACGATGACGCAGTTGTTGCTAAGCAGCAGGCATTCAATATGTTTTGACAGCTCTAACATTTTTAATAGGTATTGCTTTTGCAAAGATAGGTCTTTATTTCAATTATCTTATAAGCGAGTTGCTATAATTTTTTAAGAAAAAAAGACTATTCTTATGTGGAAAACGGCTTAACTATTTGAGGATAAGCCCGCGTAGCTTGGGAAAAGTTTTTTGGGGTTACCCAATCTAAAAATTGAAGTCTAGGCCGAGGCTGAATATCTCGTTGAATTGGAAAAACGAGTCTTCGGGTTCTTTGCGCTCCACGCTATCGTCGAATCTCGGATATAGGAACACTTTGGCAGACAAAAAGCGGTTGACTTTGAAGTTAAAGGTGTTTTCCCATTCTATCAGCGTGTTCTTGTAATCGCTAAACCAATAAATGCGCGCTTCCCATGAAATGTTTTTAATGACATCCCATTTAAACGTAGCGGTGATATTGGAACCGTATTCCCATTTGCTATGCTTGCCTTCGTCAAGTCCCATAGAGGTTATCAGGGAAGGGCGGTCCACGTATTTGAGATGCACGGCAATGGGGTTGATGCTGGCGGTGGCAGTAAATCTTTTAAGGTTTACTTTGTAAGTCATACCGAGTGAGAGCAGCGACTCGAAGGGCGACATGAAGTCGGAGTAGACTTTTGTGTCGTTCTTCTTGTAACCTTGGTAAAACTGCGTCCAGCTTTGCAGGCTCAGCGTATACGACCAGTTCTTGATTGCTTTCAGTCCGAGCTGGTTGGTAAGACGGATTTGGTCGGCTGTGGTTTTGAATTTATGTTCCTCGTCGCTTTCGGAAGTTTGAAAGCCAAGTTTCATTTCCAGTTTGTTGTCGAATTGCAGTTTGCGCTTGTTGTCGAAATTTGCCTCGAACACAGCGTTTGCCAGCATCGTGTAATTTTTCTCGCCGCCCTTATACCAGTTTTCCGACACGTGGTATTGCGTGAACTGCAGCGACACATTGGATTTAAGTGTCCAGAAGTTGGGCTTCTTAATCACGATGTCGGCATCGGCAACCGCAGGCTTGTCGTCCTCATCGGGCGTTTGCATGTGCTCGGTAAGCTTCAGTTTGGGCGCGGTCTCGTTTTTGAGTTTCTTGCCAATGGCTTCCGTGTCGATGCCCTCCGTTGGTGCGATGTCTGTCTGCATCAGCCACGGCGCGGTCACGTATGCTTCTGTGAGCAGTTGCGCAGAGGCGTTGAGCCGGTTGGCGACGGGGGCCATAATGCTTGCATCGTCCACCTCAAATGAACCATTACGGTTAAGGCTGAACGCTCTGTCCGAAGGTAGTGACTGCAAGTTGCCGGAAATGAAGACGGGGAAATAATAAGGGTTGGCCAACGTGTCGGCACCGTTGTAGCGCCAGTGCTCAAATTGCTGCTTGAGGCGCGCCAGTGAGTCGGCATAGCGTAGGCTTAGCACGCGAATGCCCGCTATGTTGTTGGCGGCAGGGTCTTTCTTTGCCGCGTGCCTCACGCCATAGTAATGGTGCTGCGCCGAGGCGGGCAGCGCGGCGGCTATACAATATATATATATAATGAGTAGGCAAAACTTGCGCGGCGAGAAGAAAGGCTTGGAAAACATTATAAAGTTGGTTTTGATATAATATAATGCGCAAATTTAAGCATTTTTTTATATCCAATTCCTATTTCCCCTCGTGACAATGGCAACAGCATTGCTTTTTACGGAAGAAGCGGCGTATTACAAGTGCGTTTATCAGCAGGGCTGCAAGCACTGCGGTGCATACCCACGAAAACCAACCGCCTGCCGCCTCGCCGAAGCAGTCGGCGGCCGAGGAGATATCGCCGAGAAAATTTACAGCACCTCCGAATTGCAGGGCATCGATCAATACGCCGAAGGCCACTGAACCCAAGATAATAGATGCCAGATATACGAGCAGTGTGCGCGTGCCCAGCACATTGCGCACCACGAGTATAGAAGCCATGTTGCACGCCGGTCCAGCCATCAGCAACACCAATGCCGCGCCGGGCGTCAGCCCTTTGAGCATCAGCGCAACGGCAATAGGTATCGACCCCGTGGCACAGAGATACATCGGAATGGCGATTGCGAGCACCAGTAACATAGATGCCCACGTGTTGCCTTGGAACACGGAGAAGAGGCTATCGGGAACGAGCACCGTGATTGCGCCGGCAGCGATGATGCCGATAACGAGCCATTTGCCGATGTCCTCCATCATTTCCACAAAAGCGTAGTTAAGGGCTTCGCCCATCTTTTGCAGGAAATTTTTATGCTTTTTGCAGTCGCCGTGGCAGCAGCAATCATCGTCGCAGTCGTCTTCTGCCGCTTCATGCCCGCCACTTTCGGCAAACAGATTTGTCATGCCGCCGCCGAACACGGCCGTTGCCAAGGCTGCCACGGGGCGCAGCAGGGCGAAAGGCAGTCCCATAAGGCTGAAGGTGGCGATGATGGAGTCGATGCCCGTTTGCGGTGTGGCGATGAGGAACGATGTTACCGCGCCCTTCGACGCGCCTTCGCGGCGAAGCGACATAGCGGTGGGTATCACGCCGCAGGAACAGAGGGGTAGGGGCACGCCGAAAAGGGCGGCCTTGACCACGCTGCCCATCGTGGGGCGGGAGAGGTGTTTCGTGTAATAATTGCCGGGAATAAAGGCGTGCATCAGCCCTGCCAAGAAGAAACCAAGGAGCAGGTAGGGCGACATTTCATTTATCAGGTGGATAATCTCTTGCATTTCTTTATAGTTTTCTGCAAAATTACCGCGCGCTTACTGCAACCCTATTGCAAAATGTGCGGTTTCTTATAAGAAAATATGCGTTTCAAGGAAAAAGCCGGTGGCTATGCCGTATATTTTGGAAGATAATATATAAAAATCCAACTGCCCCTTACTTGGCGTTTTTGTACTGCCGCTTGCGGTTGAAGTTGAAGCCGACGTAGATATTGATGTGGTTGATGAAATTGGTCATCATATAATCGTTTTTGCGGTAGGTGAAAAGCTGGCCCACCCACGACGCGCCGGTGTACCAGTGCGTATTGTTCCAAACGATGCCGCTGCGGCCGAGGAAATTGAAAGATACGTTGTCGAGTGTGTTCACCTTTTCGTGCGTGCCAATCTTTTCGCCATGCAACTTTTTATATCCGATGGCGGGCGTGCCCGAAATGTTGAAGAGGAAATTGCGGGCGAAGACCCAGTTGTAGGCATAGCCGCCGCTGATGCTGAAGTTGCTGTATTCCACCTTATGCACCTTCATGTTTTCCGATAGCACGGGCACGCCGTTGTTGCTTATCAGCCCTTGGGGCAGCAGCTTGTAGTCGAAGAGCGCTTTCTGCTTGTCGAAGGAGAAACCGAGTATCCACGAGCCGCAACTCTTGCGCTGCACGGTGCTTTGCGCGTAGGCGGCGGGGTAGGAAAAGTGCTTGTGGTTGAGCACGTAGTAGGCATTGAGCGAGAAGGTGTGCGTCTGCATGCCTTCGAACGACGTGCCTTTGTATTCCTTGTGGTCAATGCCGTCGAAGCCGTGCACGCGCTGTAACTTGAAGGAGCCCGTGTTGCGGATATACACGAAGTCTGCGCCGAGCATCGAGCTATACAGGCTCAGACTTAGCTCCGTGGATTTCGTAGCGTTTTTCGGGTGACCGAGATCGAAGGTATAGCCCACGAAAATCCAACGCCAGCCCACGTAAGGTCCAACCTTGAACGACGTTGGGCGTGATGTAATCCGTGTCGTATTCGTCGAAATTTTTGAAGAAGCGTTTGAGGAGGCTGCCAGTGTGCTTCATCTTTTCCTTGCGCACGTCGCGGCGCGTGAGGGTGTCGGCAGGCGCGGCGATGCTGTCGGTCTGCGCCATGGCCGAGGGGGAGAAGAATAGGAGGCAAAGGCACAGAGCTATCCGCGCGGACAGGCTTGCAAGGCCATGCTGCGATACAATATATATATATGTTTGTATGATGCGCTCCCTCATTTATGCTTTTTCCCTACTAAAACTTTCCCAAAATACGGTCTACCACCCAGTTCACGCTCGTTGCGCTCACGCAGTCGCAGTTGCAGATGGCGCGGTTTTGCAGATGCTCCACCACGTTTTTGATGAGCGGCAGCTGCACGTAGGGCGGATTTTCCACGACAATCTCTTGCCTCCCGTCGCTGTTTTGGAGCAGGATCGGGTCGTAGTTGAACACAGAGAATGTGAGCGAGCCTTTGTCGCCTACGATTTCGATGCGGTCCTCTTTCGCCGACTCGTGCGCCACGAAGCACCAGGAGCCAGAACCCGGCAAACCGTTCTCGAAGCGGAAGCACGCGCTCAGCGTGTCCTCCGCCGCATACAGGCCGCCGCGGTTGGCGGTATAGCCTTCGGCCTCTATGATGGGGCCGAACATTTGCTGCAAGAGGTCGATTTGGTGTGGCGCGAGGTCGTAGAAATATCCGCCTCCGGCAATGTCGGCCTGCACGCGCCAAGGCAGGTTGGTGCGGTTGTAGTCGAGGTCGCGCGGCGGTACGGCAAACCTGATTTGCACGTTCACCACCTTGCCCACGGCCCCGTCCGCCACGAGTTGGAACACGCGCTGGAAGTAAGGCAGATAGCGGCGATAGTATGCCACGAAGCAAGGCACGCCCGTAGATTCTGCGATGCGGTTGATGCGGCAGCAGTCCTCGTAGTTCGATGCCATGGGCTTTTCCACGTAGACCGCCTTGCCGCTCTTCATGGCCATAATGGCGTAGGTGGCGTGGGTGGAGGGCGGCGTGGCGATGTAAACGGCATTCACCTCGCGGTCGTTCACGAGTTCTTGTGGGTCGGTGTACCAGCGTTTCACACCGTGGCGCTCGGCATACGACTGCGCTTTCTCGGCTTTGCGGCTCATCACGGCCACCACCTGCGAGCCTTCCACGGCATTGAAGGCCGGTCCGCTTTTCTTCTCGGTCACTTCTCCGCAACCGATAAATCCCCATTTTATTTGTTTCAGGTCGTTCATAGTATCACTCAAAAAGTTTTTGCAAAAATACAAAAACGCCGCCTTTTCACGTTAGAAAAAGCGGAATTTCTGCTTTTTCTCGTCTTTCAATTGCGCCGAATGGAGTAGGGGCGTGAATGAAGACTGCCTGGAAGGCAGTACGGAGCGTAGCGACGGTAACCGGGTACGAAGTGCCCGGAAGCAGCTGTTGGTAAAGTTTTGCCTGGAAGGCAGTACGCCTGTGGAAATGTTTAATCCCGTCCTGTGGCGTAGTGCCTTCCAGGCACATCGAGTGAGTATCTTCCCTCCGGGCACTGCGTACCCGGTTACCGTCGCTACGCTCAGTAGTGCCTTCCAGGCACGCATAGCCAAACAAAAACCCTCCGCCCATTTTCTCAATTGCAAACAAACGTTATCGCCTTTCCACGCTCTGCGCAGAGCGTGATTTTCCCGTTTGCAATTTTTACGCTTCTGCTTTTAAAAGAAAAACGATTTTGTAAGCGCGCATCAACTATCTTATAAGAGCGCGGAAACTATCTTATAAGATAATTCTCACTATCTCGGAGATAATTTTTACGAGCTTGCTTATAATTTTTATTTCCTTGCTTATAATTGCGGGCACGAAAAAAGCAGAAAGTGCGCCGCGCCGCGCTCTTCCTGCTTGCAAGGCAAATTTAGCGATTTATTCCCGTTGCGCAAAATCTGAAAAAGTGTTGCGAACGGTTTTATTCGTTGAAATTTCAATTTCCTACCATTCCCTCTTCCCTTTTTACTAAAAAAATCACTTGATAAAACCTTTTACATAGAAATATCTTGTATTTTTGCAGAAAACCATACTTATCTGCCAAGAAAATGGCCAATATTCATTTCAGCATCACCTATAAAACCGACGGCGGCACCTGCCTCCGCATCAACCTCAACCGTAACGGCGAAACCTCCCACGCGCCCATGCAGACGGCCGATGGCGAGCATTGGCACGCCGCCCTTCAAATGCCGGGCGGCACTGCGTTCAGTTATTTCTACGAAGTGTGCGATGACGCCGGCAATGCGGTGCGTCGCGAAGAAGATGCCGTGCGGCACGCCAATGTGGGTCAGCAGCCTGCACTCCACCTTGCCGACGCCTGGACGCTGCGCCCCCTGTCGGCCGCCCTGCGCACCTCGGCCTTCACCGACTGCATCTACCGCCTCTCCGACTTCGACCGGCAACGCGCCCATGAAGACCTCCCCACTGCGGTTACGCTGCGTCTCCGCGCCACGCCGCCGCCCGAAGGAATGCGCTGGGGCGTGCTCGGCAATATCCCTGCCCTGGGCGAATGGCACCCCGAACGCACGCTCCACGCCGTGCGCACCGACACCTACGAATTTTCCTTCGCGCTCGACCTGAAAGCGGCAGCGGCGGGATTTGAATATAAATATGTATTGACCGATGAGCGTCGTCCAGAGTTTATCCTTTGGGAAGAAGGCGACAACCGCCGTTTCCAGCCCCTCTCGCCCGAGGCGGGAGCAACAGTCATAGCGAGCGACGACGCGCCGCGCATCGCCCTCGCCCCCTGGCGCGGGGCAGGCGTGGTGATACCCGTATTCTCGCTGCGCTCTGCGGGCAGTTTCGGCATCGGCGACTTTGGCGACTTACGCTCGTTTGTGCTTTGGGCCGCCTCTGCCGGCATGAAGGCCGTGCAGCTCCTGCCCATCAACGACACCACAGCGGGCGGCACTTGGCGCGACTCCTATCCTTACAACGGCATCTCGGTCTTCGCCCTGCATCCTATATATATAGACGCGCGCGAATGGAAGCACACCAAAGCCTATGCCCGACACGCGCAGCGCGGCCTGCGGCTCAACGCAGAGCCGGCGGTGAACTACGAGGCGGTGATGCAACTCAAAAGCCGTTTCCTCGACGACCTGTTCGACGAGATTGGCGGCAGCATGATGCGTAAGAAAGGCTTTAAGGAATTTTGTGCAGAACAGGCGCACTGGCTCGAACCCTACGCCGACTTCTGCCGTCAGCGCGATGAATACCGCACGGCGAACTTCCGCCTTTGGCCCGAGGAAAACCTCCGCAGCGGCGAGGAACGCGCTGCCGAGCGCATCAGAATGAAGCACCGCTTCGTGCAATATCTTGCCCACACGCAAATGCGCCGCGCCCACGAAACGGCTATGGAACACGGCGTTATACTTAAAGGCGACATTCCCATTGGCATCAATCGCGACAGCGTGCCGGCACGCGAGGACACGCGCCTCTTCCACTTCGACGGACAAGCAGGCGCACCGCCCGATGCCTTTGCCCGTCACGGTCAAAACTGGGGCTTCCCCACTTACGACTGGGAAGAGATGGCGAAAGACGGCTACGCCTGGTGGCGCAGGCGGTTCGCGCACACGGGGCTGTATTTTGATGCCTACCGCATTGACCATGTGCTCGGCTTTTTCCGTATTTGGGAAATCCCTTACGGGCATATCTACGGGCTGCTCGGGCGTTTCCGTCCCGCTTTGCCCCTTACACCGGAAGAAATCAAGGGCTTCGGCTTCACGCAAAACCCCGCCGCGCTGACGCGACCCCTGCTCACGGAGGAGCGGCTCGAGGAACTTTCCGACGCTGCGGGAGGCTGGGGCTTCAAGCATTATTTCCATAAAAACGAAGACGGGCTGTATGAACTCGCTGACGAGGTGAAGACGCAACGCGGCGTGTGCGAGCGTGTGCAAGATGAGCGGTTGCGCACCACGCTCTGCGACCTCATAGCCGACGTGCTCTTCATCGAAGATCCCGACACGCCGGGCACGTACCACCCGCGCATAGCCGGGCAGCAGACCGACCGCTACGCCCTGCTCCCGAAAGCAGACCGCGAGGCGTTCGACCGCTTGCACGAGCATTTCTTTTACCACCGCCACAATGCTTTCTGGGCACAGGAGGCGATGAAAAAACTGCCAGCCATAATCCGTTACGCGGAAAGCGGTGCGGGAAATGCCGCCTCGATGCTGCCCTGTGCCGAAGACCTCGGCATGGTGCCCGAGTGTGTGAAGGACGTGCTGGGGCAACTCGACGTGTTGAGCCTCGAAATACAGCGTATGCCCAAGACTTACGGCCGCCGCTTTGCCGACCTTTCTGCCAATCCCTATCTCTCAGTGGCTACTATCGGCACGCACGACATGCCGCCCCTCCGCCTGTGGTGGAAGACCGATGCCGACGGACGGCAGGCGTACTGGCACGAGGCGATGCACCGCGAAGGCGACGCTCCCGCCGATTTGGGCGCGGCAGAGTGCGAAAGCATCATTGCAGCCCACCTCGACAGTCCCTCCATGCTGGCTCTCATTGCCTTGCAGGACTATCTCGCCATGGACGCCTCCCTGCGCCACCCGCAGCCCGAAGCGGAGCAAATCAACGATCCCGCCAATCCTGACCAGCGTTGGACATATCGCATGCACCTCACCATAGAGCAACTCGCCGCCGCTACCGACTTCAACGAAAAACTCCGAGCGCTGATTGAAAAGAGCGGGCGATGAGGG
>SFPF01000093.1 GCA_004552155.1 Bacteroidales bacterium | reverse complement strand
TCAGGGATATATCGTTCTCCATAGCGGCAGGACAGAAGATAGGACTCGTTGCCAAGAACGGTACGGGCAAGTCTACCCTGCTGTCGGTGATTACTGGTTATAGGGTTTTCATTATTGTCCCGATATAGTCCAGAACCTCATCCCTTCCGGTGCCTTTCTCACTTGATGTGATAAAGTATGGCGGCAACGTCTCCCAGGTGTCCTTCAGGGCGTTCATCCATTTCTCCGCATTCGCCCTTGCCTTGCCAACGCTTAGCTTGTCGGCCTTGGTGAAGACTATTGAGAAAGGAACGCCGCTCGCACCTAACCAGTCCACGAACTCCCGGTCAATGGCCTGCGGGTCGTGCCTGATGTCAATAAGCACGAACAGGTTGACAAGCTGCTCGCGCTGCAGTATATATCCCGTAATCATCTGCTGTATCTTCTGCTGTACCGACTTCGAGCGTTTTGCGAAGCCATATCCCGGCAGGTCGACAAGATACCATTCGTTGTTTATGATAAAGTGGTTGATGAGAAGAGTCTTTCCAGGTGTGGCGGAAGTCTTTGCAAGTCCCTTGTGCCTGCACAGCATGTTTATGAGGCTCGACTTGCCCACGTTGGACCTTCCGATGAATGCAAACTCCGGCTTGGTGTCGTTTGGGCAAAGCCCTACGTTGGGTGCGGAGATGGAGTATTCTGACTTTTTGATTTCCATGATTATAATCGGATATTTTGTGCAAAGTTAATAAAATCTTGAGATTTTGGAGATAAAGTCTATTGTTTTTTGTAATTTTGTAGGCAAAACATCATTGGAATGAAAGAGATTAAATGGGGATTTATTGGCTGTGGCGAGGTGACGGAGAAGAAGTCCGGTCCTGCATTCTCAACCATTGAGGGTTCGCAGGTGGTAGCCGTCATGAGCCGCTCCGAACAGAAAGCACGCTCCTACGCCGAGCGAAACCATATCAGAAAATGGTACACCGACCCTCAGTCGGTAGTCGACGATCCAGATGTCAATGCCATATACATAGCCACACCGCCATCCAGCCATGCCACGTATGCCATCATGGCCATGCGGGCGGGCAAGCCGGTTCGTTGAAGGTCCGAGCCCCGTGACGATGGAGCGCAGGGAGCGGTCGTTGACATCGAGCACGCGCCGCCACAGCACTTCTTTAAGCCCGAAGCCTTCGGCGCGGTGCTGGTAGAGGTAGTTGTCAAGGAGGGCGGCAATCATGTTGTGGGCGGAGGTAATGGCGTGGAAGTCGCCCGTGAAGTGGAGGTTGATGCGTTCCATGGGCAGCACTTGTGCGTAGCCGCCGCCTGCCGCGCCGCCTTTCATGCCGAAGCAGGGGCCGAGGGAGGGCTCGCGCAGAGCCACGACGGCTTTACGGCCTATCTTGTTCAATCCCAGGGCGAGGCCGATAGACACGGTGGTCTTGCCGATGCCTGCCTTGGTGGCGGTGATGGCGGTGACGAGGATAAGCTTGCCTGCCTTGCCGCCTGCCCTCTCTACGAGCGAGAGGGGGAGCTTGGCGATGTGCTTGCCGTAGTGCTCGATGTCGTCGGGGCTGATGCCCATAGCGGCTGCCACCTCTCCTATGGGCTTGAGGGGCGTGGCGTGTGCAATTTCGATGTCTTTCTTCATTTCTATTTTGTCTTTTTTACCAGGGGTTGTTTTATAGCAGGTCTTGATAATTTCAGATTGGGTGAAAATTGAAGGAATACCATTAACTTCATTATTTTCTACCACCCTACGTTTAGATATAAATTCTAAGTATTGTACTGAATGTCTTTGACTGAAATCTTAGCTTCGTTTTCGCAAAGGAAGTTGTTGACCTGTGTCTCTAATGCATCAGGCAGAATTGTCTTACTGCGAAATAATTTAATCTGTTCCATATCGTATAAGTTTTCATGGATAACGCATAGTTACAATAAGTATTCTTCAAATGGACTTGCGTCAAACATTGAATTCTCCTCCTTTGAATAATCATTTATGAGCATGACAAGGGGCTTCTGAGTTTTCTCTGCCAACTCTATTACATACCCTATATGGTCATCAAGCAGTTGCTCCACATATCTGTGATACATGAAGAATCGTACATTCTCATCATATCTACCAGGGTAGATAAACTTTGTAGTCAACTCTGGATGATCAGCAATCTTCTTAACTTTTCCATCATTGTCGATGAATAGTTCATGTCCATAGAGAGGATGTTGATTTGCTTCACAACATCCCTTTATCTCACGTATTGCACGACGAGCATTGTCTATGTCGTCGTTTGACTGAAACCAAATAAGCATTGGCTTCTTGTTTGATTCTTTGTTCTCGACATAAGTTTTGATAACGTCGAGAAGAGTGTCTTTGGTAATCTGTTTCATTTTTTTCCACGTCTTATTTGTTACTCTTTGCGCTATTTTGTCCTCTATCCATCATCTCGAATGCCATTTCTTTAGCCATCTCTCGTAACTCCTGGTAGAGTTTGTCCTTGTTGATTTTACCAGTCCACGGATTATATTTATTGTCCAAAAATAATTTTTGCGGGCGAATAAAAACGGCAAACTGCACCCCGGGAAAGGTTCTCGGAGTGCAGCTGGCGCGATTGATTTTTAAGATGTCATTTGCAAATAATAAGCGGACTTTTATTTGAGTTGCACGCGGAAGGTCTTGGCAATGCCGTCGGCTGTTTCCACGCTGAGCAGGTAAACGCCGCCGTTCATGCCGGCCACGGACATCGCTGCCGTGCCGCGCTCGGTGCGGAGTGTGCGGCCGTCGGCTGAGAAGAGCGTCATGGAGGAAATGGCAGCTGGGGTGTCGACGTGCAGCTCGCCGCCGACTACGCGAAGCGTCAGTGTGCCATCGGCGCCGCTCGTAGTGGCTGCGCGGTTGATGCCGGTGGCAACATTAAAATCCACGATGCTGAACTGATAGCTCTCGCCGGCGTCCATCGCCTTGGCGTTGATGCGGGGCGGCGTTACGGAGGAGTCGATGTACCAGTAGTTGGTGCCTGCCTCGCCCGCGTTGCGGATAGAGAAGAGGCCGCCGAGTTCGGTGATGATGTAGGTGTTCCAGGTGCTGAAGAACTCGTTTGTGCCGAAGTTGGCATATTCGTTCACGTAGCGGCCGTCCTTGGCGTTGACAAGTTTCCAGCGCTTGGTGGTGGCATCGACGCTGAACTTCCAAGCCTGTGCCTTGTTGGCGCCGGCATACTTGGTGCGGAAGGTGGGGTTGCCGCCCGAGCCGCCCGAGTTGGTGTTGGTGAGGTAACGGCCTTGCGCGTCCATGATGGCGTATTCCTTGCCTTCCTCAATGGTGGGGTGTTCCACGGCACCCGCAACAGGCACAAGTTCGAAGATAAACTGGTCGTTGTTCAGTTCGTTGCCCGTGCTTTGGCTGATGCGCGTCGAAGAGGCTTTCCAGAACTTATCGCCAGCTGAACCGGCGTTCTGAATGGCGTATTTGCCGTTCATGCGATAGAGGTTGTAGGTGTGCCAACCTGCTTCATAGGGATTACTGTCGCCTGCGGAGAACGCACCGTTCTCGTTGAGGTAGCGGCTGTCTTTCACGTTGACAATCTTATAGCGGCTGGTGGTGGGGTCGAGCGAGATGTGCCAGTACTGGCGCGTGGGGTTCACGTTGTCGAGGCTGGAAAGGAAGGAGGGGTTGCCGCCCACGCTGCCGGCGTTGGTGTTGGAGAGGTAGCGGTTGTTGTACTTGATGAAGTAGTCGCCCTCTTCGATGAGTTCGGCGGGGAACACGTCGAGGCGGTAATCGTAAGTCTTCTTATAGGCGGCGATGAGCGCGGCGAGCTGTTCCTTGATGAAGGGCTGCACCACGAGTTCGGCCACGGCGGGGTTCACCTTCATGATAGAGCCTTCGAAGTCGCGCGACATCACGCTCTTTTGCTGCTGCTCGAGGGCGGTAATGGCGAGATAATTCTCGATAAACTTTTCAGGCTCGGCTGCTTGCAGGTTGTCGTAGAGTGCCATGGTGAGCGCGCCGCGCTGTCCCACGATTTTCATCACCTGCACCCACGGCGTGATTTCTGCCGTAAGTTCGGGCTGGTCGGTGTTGGCGAGGAGCTCGTCGGCGGCGTTGGTGATGATGGCAAACTGCTGCTTCATGCTTGCCACGGCTTCGGCGTTGTAGCCTCCGGCAATGGCAGTCTTGAAGGCCTCAGCGGCGGCCTTGAAAGCAACCGACTCGTTCATGCGGCGCAGACCGTGGCCGTTGGCACCGAGGTCAACGTTGTGCTCGCAGAACACGTGGAAAGCCTCTGCGTGGGTGGGCATGAGGTATTTGATGGCGCGTTCCCACGAAGCGTTGCAGTAGGAGATGGCGGCCGCAGTAGTCGGTCACGGGATAGTTGAGCCAAATGTACGCCTTGCGGCCGATGCGCGGGTTCACCCATTCGAGGTCGCTCTTGTTGATGAAGTCCACCACGGAGTTGCCCGTCCACATGATGCGCACCTCTTCATGCATATTGTCGCGCAGGGCGTTGAGATACGTATCGCCCGCCCAGGCGCGGTTGTAGTCGGTGGGGCAGAGGATAAGCGGCTGCACGCCCTCGTGCTTTCTCACAAACTCATCGGTTATGTAGTTGAGCAGCTGCGCCTGCTTCACGCCGCTCGTGCCCTCGCCCGTGATGTCATCGAAGAACACGGCAAAGGCGCGCACGCCAAGGCCATACATAAATTCGAGTTTCTTGATCACGTTGAGCGAGTCGGTCTTGTTCCATTTGATATCTATGCCGGGGTGCACGGCCCACACGAAGTTCACCTTATTCTTGTGCGCCTCAGCCACGAGTTCCTTCATCTTGTTGGCTTCTGCCGTGGGATAATTCTCGCGCCAACGGTAGCGGTGGTAAGGGTCGTCCTTCGGGCCGTAGATATAGACGTTCATCTTGTTGCGTCCGTAGAACTGGAACTGGCGGATGCGGTCGGTCTGGCTCCAGTTGTTTCCATAGAAGCCTTCCACCACGCCGCGCTCCAGCATGTCGGGCCAGTCTTTCACGGTCACCTGCATCACTTCGGGCTGTGCGGCTACTTGCAGGAAGGTCTGCACGCCGTAGAACGTGCCGTTGGCGTCGTTGCCGGCAATCACCACTTTGCCAGGCTCCACTTTGAGGTAGTAGCCTTCGGCTTTTGCGGGGATTTCGCTCTCGTAGGCAGCCACGGCGGCATCGCCACGCTCGCCGATAATGATTTCCACGTCGGCGCTGCCCGTTTGCGGTGCGCGGAACGCGGTGAGGGCAGCCACGGCATCGGCATCAGCCTCTTCGCTGCCAGTGAATTTGTAGGTGGCGGTGCCGTCGAATGCCTTTGCGCCCCACTCGATGTTTTGCGGAATGGGCGACACGGTGATTTTCTGCGCCGCTGCCTTTCCTGCGCCCAAGCCGAGCAGCAGGGAAAGAAGGATAGATTTGATTTTCATGATATGGATTTTTGGAAAAAATATAAGTATCTTATATGCAACTTCTGCAAATGTAAGTTTTTTTGGCGAATAGTGAGGCGGAAAGATAGGATTTTTATTGCGTCAACGAGTTTTTTGCCCACGGGCAGGTGCGGGCGTTCAGCAGAACGCCCCTACTCGGTCAATGCCCGGCACACCCGGTCCTGAAAGTTACGGCCCGTGGAAGTGCGGCGTATGCCCTGGTTCATGATGGCGAAGCAAAGTATGTGGCCGTCTTTCGCGGTGCAATAGCCCGCGAGGGTGCTCACGCCCTCCACAGTGCCCGTCTTGGCACGGACGTTGCCCTGCGCCTTCGTGCCGCGCAGGCGGCGGGCAAGGGTGCCGTCCTCGCCCGCAATCGGCAGCGCGGGGAGAAGGTGGCGGCGCAGCGCCTCGTCGTTGTAGGCAAAGGCAAGCAGGCGCACGAGCAGTTCGGGCGTCACATAGTTGTAGAGCGAAAGGCCGGAGCCGTCGGCAAACTGGTAGTGGGCGGGATTGAGGCCCATCTTTTTTACCAAAGCCTCTATCGCCTTCACCGCCTCGCGCCTTCCGGCATAAGGCTTGCCGCCGTGTGCCGCTATTTGGTAGAACATGCTCTCCGCCGCGAGGTTGTCGCTTTTCTTCATCATCGGCAGCAGCACCGCGTCGATAGTGCGCTCCACGCTCGCCACCGTGCGCCCCCCGGGCGTGAGCCGCCCTTTGCGGAACGTGCCCGAACAGACGATGCCGTTATCGGCAAGCAACTGACGAAATGAGGTTTCAAAAATATCCTTGCCGCCCATCGTGAGCGCGTCGAGCGGAGCGTCGTCGTCGTCCCAGCACCAGCCCCAGCCTTTCGCGAGCGTGTCTTTCAGGCTCACGTCGGCCACGATGTCGCCCTCAATGCGGCGTACGCCCTCTGCGGCAAGGGCGGCAACCAGGGTTTGCAGGTCGTCCTTGGAGAGCAGGGGGTCGAAAGCGGCTCTAATCTCAATGTTGCCACGCACGATGCTGTCGCCCTTCGCCACCGCGCCGTCGGGGAGCACGAGGCACGTGGAATAATGATAGTCCGTGCCCAATGTGTGCAGCGCAGCGATGGCCGTCACGACCTTCATCGTCGATGCCGGGCGCAGGCATTGCCTTTCGCCGCGGCGGTAGAGGTAACGCCCATCGGTGAGGTCGTACACCGCCAGCCCCAACTGTGTGCGGTCGAATATGGAGTCAGCGCAGAGACTGTCCAGCCGCGCCGCAAGCGCAGAGGGGCTATTGACGGGCTGTGCCGTAGAGGGGAGCACAGAAATAATTTGGAGCGCGTTTTCAGGTGCATTTTGCGGCGCGTTTTCGGGCGAATTTTCGGACGAATTTTTGGACGAATGCAACGCACCCCTACTGCCGGCGCACGCCGTGAGCAACAGGAGGATATGCAGGAAAAATATTATCTGTTTCATAATATATTAAAATACCTCCCTCCGCAACGGATAGTCGCCCCTTAATTTCTCAAACTCATCGGGGCAGGCTTTCAGGGCGCGGCTGTCGCGGCGCGGGTCGTAGAGGCGCAGCAGCTCGCGCCACGGGTGAGGGAGAATTTCGTTTGCTTTTTCGAGGCGGCGGCAGGATGTCGTCAAACCGCAAGTCGTCGCGTCCAAGTGCCCGCGCCACGGCTTCGAGTGCCATGCGCGTACCGCAGGCCTTGCCGTCGGCACTGTAACCCGCGATGTGCGGCGTGGCAATCCGGGCGCGGCGCAGCAGTTCGGGCGAGATGCGCGGCTCGTGCTCCCAAGTGTCGATTACCGCCGCGCCGACCTTTTCCGCATCAATCGCCGCAACGAGCGCGTCGGTGTCGGCCACCTCGCCACGAGCAGCGTTGATAAAGACGGGCTTCTTTTTCAAAGCGTCGAAAAAGGCGGCGTCGGCCATGTGGAAGGTGGCAAATCTGCCCGCGCGGGTGAGCGGCACATCTGCCGCGCCCTCGGCTTGCGCCCTCGGCGGGTCATAGCGCAGCACGCGGCAGCCCATGCGTTCCACCGCTTCGCAGACGCGCTTGCCCACGTGCCCCACGCCCACTACGCCCACGGTGCACTTCTCGGGCGGCATCGTCAGCACGCCCTCCTGCCACAGCCCTGCCAGTGCGCACGCCACATATTGCGCCACGCTCCCTGCATTGCAGCCCGGCGCACTCGCCCACCCTATGCCCCGGCTGTCAAGATAGGCCGTGTCGATATGGTCTGTGCCGATAGTGGCTGTGGCCACGAAGCGCACGCGCGAGCCGTCGAGCAGGCATTTGTCGATTTTCGTCCTCGTGCGCACTATGAGCGCATCGGCCTCGCGCACGTCGGCGGGTGCTATTTCCGCTCCGGGCAGATACACGGCGCGGCCAAGCCTTTCGGCCTGTCCGCGCATAAAGGGTATTTTATCGTCGATTACAAGCAGCATACTTTCTTCGTTTATTAGTAGACGAGTTTACAAGTAAACAAGTAGACGAGACAAGTTTCTCATGTAAAATATAAATTAGCAAGACATCTCTGTCTTGTTTTCTTTGAGATTTTCGGCTGCACTCGGCATAGCCCGAACAAGTTCGGCTCTGCGCTCGCTTGCACGAAAATTTCCTTGTTTACTCGTTTACTAAAAATCGTTTGTTTTTCTTTCTGCAAAATTAGTGCTTTAATTCCGACTATCTGCCTATGCCGCCAATATTATCTCCTTTATATTTTTTACTATCAAGGGGAAATTCTTCCCTAAGCCCGTGATATTTTTTCCTATCTGCTAAAATAATTTTTATTACAAACTTTGTAATACGTGTTACAAAGTTTTTAATACGTATTACAAAGTTTGTAACGCTTGTTACAAACTTTGTAATAAAAATCATCTGCGTAGATAGTGAAAAATTGCTTGGGGCAAGGAAAAAATTGCTCCGAGGAAATAAAAAAACTGCGCAGGCGGCAATACCGTCTGCGCAGAAGGGGAGGTTTGTGCAAGGCGAGCGCAGAGGCCAAGTTTACTTGGACTATGCCGAGCCGCAGCCAATTTTCGTGCAAGCGAGTGCAATAGAGCTTGCTCATATTGCCGAGCATAAACAAAACACAAGCACTGTTTTTGATTAAATGCGAAAAACCCCACCTTGCTCAATGCGTGCAAGGTAGGGTTTTTGCTTTTTTCTAAAAAAGGATTTTATTGTTCTCCCTCGGGTGCCTGGTCTATGAGATCCATAAACTGGTCGAGTTTGGGCGTAATGATGATTTGCGTGCGGCGGTTGCGCTGGCGGCCCTTCTCGGTGGCGTTGTCGGCAAGGGGGTTGTACTCGCCGCGGCCGGCGGCCGAAAGGCGCTTGGGGTCTACGCCGTACTGCGTTTGCAGGGCCTGAACCACGGAGGACGCACGGAGGGCGGAAAGATCCCAGTTGTTGCGGATGTTCTTCTGCGAAATGGGCACGTTGTCGGTGTTGCCCTCCACAAGGACGTCGTAGTCCTTATAGTCGGTGATGATTTTGGCTATTTTGGAGAGCGT
>SFPF01000092.1 GCA_004552155.1 Bacteroidales bacterium | reverse complement strand
CCCGTTACGATGCAGTCGTTGGAGAAAGTGACGGTCTCGGTTACTTCGTCATCGGATTTGCAAGAAAACAACGTGCTTGTAAGTATCGCGAAGAGCAGGGCGGCCGTTGCTGTGAGAAAATGCTTCATAAAGCGAATGATATGTGTTGGCTTTGCCTATATGACAATTCGTCTATTAAGCCGCAAAATTACGGACAAAATTGCAAATGCCAAAGATTTTTGCATACATTAAATGCGCCTTTCACGGCAGACAAGTGCCGTTTTGCCCGTTTCCCGAGCGTCAGTTGCCGAGGAAGGCCGAGGCGTTGCCACCCCTGCCGGCGCGGGAAGGATAGACGATGAGCAGGTTGCGGGTGGAGAAGTTGCGCTCTATTTGGTCGGGCAGATGCTCGAAATAATGGTGGTAGGAGATGCCGCCCTTGTGGGCACAGACAAACACCATGAGGTGGTCCTGCCGCGTGTTGTGGGCGAGGGGCAGCAAGTCGCGCCAGGAGTTGTATTCCTGAAACGCCGCCGCAAGGCTCTGCCCCTTGCCTTTCCACTGCTTCTCCACGGCGGCAAGCGACTGCCGCGCCCCGTACACGGTGACGGCGCAGCCCGTCTGGGCGGCAATCTGCGCCAGGCGTTCCGTCCACTGCGCGAAGCCCGTTTCAAACTCCGCTCGGCGCGGCACGGCGATGTGCATGTGGCGCACGGTGTTGGCAGGGATAACGCCCCTGTAAATGAGAATTTGCCGGTCTACCACGGCAAGCAGGTCGGTGGTAAGTTTGCCGTAGAAACTTTCCGTGAGTTTCGACTTCTGGTGCAGGCCGATGAGCAGGTCGGTGGCGTTTTGCTCCTTCACGGTGTGGGAGATGCCGCTCACCACGTTCACCGACCAGCGGCTATGCGTCTGTATCTTCACATTGGCGGCGGCGGCAATCTTCACCGCCTTCTGCAGTCCCTTTCCGCCCTCGGCAGCAGCGGCGGGTTCGTTTTCGAGCACCACGTTGAGCGCGGTGATGCTGCCCTCCTCGCGCTCGGGCTGCAGCATCAAAGCGATGTGTACCAGCGGGCGCACGGTTTCGGGGTTGGAAATGGCGAGCACGATGCGCCCGCCTTTCGGCGCGTCGGCCTGCGCATCGGCAGGCGTGCCGCGGGTGGCCATCTTGCGGGCGGCGCGGTCGGTGACGAGCGAACTGACCACGCACGTCACGAGTATCAGCACCATCGCCCCGTTGAGCACGTCGTCGTCGAGCAGGCGCGTGCCGTCGGGGAGTATGATTTTATACCCCACGAGCACCACGGCCAGCGTGGCGGCGGCGCGGGCGCCCGTCAGGCCGAACATCAGGCGGCGGTCGTCGGGCTGCATCTTGAATATCTTTTGAGTGGAAAAGGCGGCCAGCCATTTCGTGGCGATGCTCGTGAGGGTCATCACCGCCGCCACGAGGATTGCTCCGCTATGGCCCAGCGCACGCAGATCGATGAGCATGCCCACGCCGATGAGGAAATAGGGAATGAAGAGGGCATTGCCCACAAACTCCACGTGTGACATAAGGGGCGAAGTGGGCGGTATGAGGCGGTTGAGCGCAAGGCCGGCGAGGAACGCGCCGAGAATGCCCTCGATGCCCACCATCTCCATAAGTCCAGCACCGAGGAACACGAGCACAAGCACGAAGATATATTGCACCACGCCGTCGTCGTAGCGGCGGAAAAACCACCGCCCTATGGCGGGAAACGCAATCAGTATGCCCGCGCCGATGAGCATCACCTTCACCACAAGCCACAGCCAGTAGAGCCCCGTCACCTGCTCCTTGAACATACCGCCCACCACGGCGAGCACCAAGAGCGTCAGCGTGTCGGCCACAATAGTGCCGCCCACCGCGATGCTCACGCTCGGCAGGCGCGAAATGCCGTAGCGCAGCACTATGGGATAGGAAATCAGCGTGTGAGAGGCGTACATCGCCGCCATAAGCACTGCCGCCGCAACGGCATAGCCGGGCAGCACGGCGCGGTTCACCGCAAAGCCGATGGCCATGGGAATGGCAAAACTCAAAAGCCCCAGCACCAACGCCCGCCCCTTGATTTTTTGCACGTCCTGCAGGTTCATTTCGAGGCTGGCGAGGAACATTATATAATACAGCCCCACCTTGCCAAACAACTCGAAACTATCGTCGCGCTCGAGCACGCCAAACCCGTGCGGCCCAATCACCACGCCGGCGAAAATCAGGCCCACAATCGAGGGCACGCGCAGGCGTTCGAGCAGCATGGGCGCGAAGAGTATGATGCCAAGCACCACGAAGAAATTCCAAGTAGGGTCAGTTATGGGCACGGGAATAATTAGTCTATCATCGGCAAAATTGCAAAAAAAAACGCACTTTCTGCTAAGAAAGCCCTACAAAACAGCGCAGAAAGCGGCAAAACAGCGAATTAAGTTGTAATTTTGCACACGCAACGCCGTTTCTGTGCGTATGTTTTCCCGTATCTTCAAACTTAAAAACAATAAAAAATGAACGTAGCAATCGTCGGTGCCAGCGGCGCCGTTGGCCAAGAATTTCTGCGCGTGCTTTCGCAGCGCGAGTTTCCCATAGACAACCTCCTGCTTTTCGGCTCGAAGCGCAGCGCAGGCAGGCAGTACGAATTTCGCGGCAAGCAATACACCGTCCAAGAATTGCGCCACGAGCCGGAAGACTTCCGGGGCGTAGACATCGCCTTCACCTCCGCAGGCGCGGGCACTTCTAAGGAATTTGCCGCCGACATCACCAAATACGGCGCGGTGATGATCGACAACTCCTCGGCTTTCCGCATGGACGAAGACGTGCCCCTCGTGGTGCCCGAGTGCAACGCCGCCGATGCCCTCAACCGCCCGCGCGGCATCATCGCCAACCCCAACTGCACCACCATCATGATGGTCGTGGCCCTGCAGGCCATTGAGCGCCTCAGCCATATCCGCCGCATCCACGTGAGTTCCTATCAGGCAGCCAGCGGCGCAGGCGCGGCAGCCATGGACGAACTCTTGCAGCAATACCGCCAGTCGCTCGCCGGCGAGGAGGTGACGGTTGAGAAGTTCCCCTACCAGTTGGCGTTCAACGTCATTCCGCAGGTCGACGTGTTCCAAGACAACGGCTACACGAAGGAAGAGATGAAGATGTACCACGAGACGCGCAAAATCATGCACTCCGACGTGCTCTGCTCTGCCACCTGCGTGCGCGTGCCGTCGCTCCGCTCCCACTCCGAGGCCATCTGGCTCGAAACCGAGCAGCCCGTCAGCGTGGACGAGGCACGCCGCGCCATTGCCGGCGGCGAGGGGCTCATACTCATGGACAACCCCGCCGAAAAGGAATATCCCATGCCCCTCTTCCTGCAAGGCAAGGACGCCGTCTACGTGGGCCGCATCCGCCAAGACCTCGCCAACCCCTGCGGCCTCACGCTCTGGCTCGTGAGCGACCAGATCCGCAAGGGTGCAGCCCTCAACGCCGTGCAGATTGCAGAATACCTTATCAAGGTGGGCAACGTGGGTTAAGCCCGTTTTGGATTTATTCAAGGTGACGCATTTGCGCCCAATAAGCCGCAAATTTTGCGGCTTATTGGGCGCAAATGCTTTTAGCATGTCTTTTTTCACGCATAACTATGCAGCCCCGGGAGCAGGGTGTTGGTGCCTACGTAGGTCATCAGCAGCACGAGGAAGGCGAAGAGGAAGTAGAGGTGGAGGGAGCGGGATCTGCCGGCGGGCAGGAACATGTTGCCGTGGGCGGGCAGGGCGTAGTGCCCGCCGTCAAGATATTGGAACTGACGACCGAGCAAAGCGCGGGCAAAGACGGCGAAGAAGGCGAAGGCGCGGGCACGGCCAACCTGCTTTCGGAGCGCGAGTGCGAAATAGTGCGCTGCGTGGTGCGCGGCATGGCCAACAAGCAAATCGCCGAACAGCTCTTCATCTCGCTCAACACGGTGCTCACCCACCGCAAAAATATTTCGCGAAAACTCAACATCCACTCCGTGGCCGGCCTCACCATCTACGCCATTGCCGCCGGACTCGTAAGCCTCGAAGAGGCGGGGATAAAATAAAACGCCGCCCGCCCACTACCCGTCCACGCGTCTGCCCATTAAGGTGGATTCTATTTATTCGCTTTGGCAGATTTTGGATTTATACCGAAAAGAAGCCAAAAGATAGCAAAACGTCAACCCACATTAATGTAATTTTTGCGGTGGGAATTAATAGAACCCACCTTAAAAAAAACGCGGGGAAAACTTTCTTATATGAAAGAAATACGTAACTTTGCCTCGCATTGCCGCCGCTTTCCCGATGCAAATCGGCTCTTTGCGGACAATGCAATAGACAGACAACACAGCATTAACAATCTAAAAAAACAAAAAGACAATGGCTTACGTTATCAGCGACGACTGCATCGCATGCGGTACCTGCATCGACGAATGTCCCTCCGGCGCAATCTCCGAAGGCGAAAAGTATTCAATCGACCCCAACGTGTGCGTAGACTGCGGCACATGTGCAGATGTATGCCCCTCTGGCGCAATTGCTCCGGGCGCATAATCATTTGGGTGAAATCAAGCAAAGCAT
>SFPF01000091.1 GCA_004552155.1 Bacteroidales bacterium | reverse complement strand
GGTCGGTGGGGTGTCCGCAGACGGCGGGCGTGGGGTGCAGCGCGTGCAGGGCGCGGAGCACGCCGGCGGGAGAGGCATCGGGGAGAGCGAAAGAAAAGTCTGTGCGCAAGTGGCATATATTGCCCACGCCAAACGTCCGCGCTTCGCCTTGGCTGATATCCGTGGCGAAAAGGCGGAGCCTTTGGGAGAGATAATTGCTCACCACGGCCTGCTCCGCCCGGTTCTTTTCGCTCCAATCCTGCAAGGAGACAGGCGTATTCAAACCGCTTCTGCCCATCGTGCCTGCCAGTGCCATGGTGTGCCATGAGCCGTCCGCTTCATCGCGGCCCAGCAGCAACTCGGGCGTAGCCGTGAGCCAGCAGCCCGTTTGCGGCGTGTGCCACAGGGCTACGTAGCAGTCAGGGTTTTCGGCGCAGGCACGCAGGAATAATTGTTCGGGAATAATGTCCGCTTCGAGGCGCAGTCGCTTGCGGCGCGAAAGCACTGCCTTTTGCAGTTCGCCGTCGGCGAGGCGGGCATGGGCGGCGGAAAATGCCGCGTGATAGGATGCGCGTTGCACGGCTTCAAATTCGGCATCGAGCGCGGCGGCGGGCAACGGGGCGTTTGCCTCAAAATCGATAGGCAAAACCTCATGGCGCTCCTCCTCAATGCGCACGGCGGGCGCATCGGCAGTTTCGTCAAACGGCACAATAAAAAAACCGCCAGCTGGCAGGGACGCGCCATCCCCGCCAGCCGTGGCAGTTCCTTCTATTCTATGGTACGCGGTTTCTGCCGGCAGTCGGAACAAAGCCTTGCCGCGTGAAAGTTCTCCCTCTGGCATCAGTACTCGTAGATTACAGCCACGCTGCCGTTCTTGTACGTGCAGAGCACCGTGTTGCCGCCGCGCTGCGAGTAAGAGAAGTCCGTGGTCTCGGCCTCTTCCTTGCCGTCGATTTTCTTGCTGATGCTTTGCGTGAGATGGGGCGCGGGCACGCCGAGCAGTCCGGCATAATAGAGTGCTTCAAAGCCGTCGATGCCCATTTCCTTACCCACCGTTTCGGGCAGCAGCCCGTTGGGGTTCGTAAGGGTCGAGGGCGTGAGCGTCACCTGCGTCACTTTGCCCCGCGTGTCGGTGTAGAGGATGGCGATGAGGTCGCCGGCGGCGTTGCGCGTGAACACGCCTTTCGACGTGTACTGCGCCGTTTGTCCGAGGCTGGTAGTCGTTTCAGTTTTCTGCCAGCTATTGAGGCGGCCGGCGGCATAGCTAAACGTGTAGGTGTTTGCTCCGTATTGCATCCACGTGATATGGTTTTCGCCGTCGAGTGCCACGCTGATAGTGCTGCCGTCGGAGTGGGAAATGTGAACGCCCTTCGAATCGTAGGTCAGCGTGAGGCTGTAAGAATAGTTGTAGTCGTCACTCGCGTTGCTATTGCGCCGTGTGCCCGACGCGTTCATCAGGCGATTGTCGCTGTAGTTGAGCGTCCAGTCGTAGCAGTCGTCGATATTGCCGTTGTGGCGCACCGATTTCAGCGGCGCGCTGCCGCCCGAGGGCAGGGCGGGGCTGATGGCGAGTTTCGCGGGCGGCGTGAGCATCGGGTCGTCGTTGTGGCAGGCCGTGAGGGCAATCAGTGCCGCGAGGGCCGAAAAGAGCGCTATCGCAAGGGATTTATAATTTCTCATCAGATTTATTTTTCATATTTTTTCGCCTCTTCCCAAATTGCGTCCATTTCCGCGAGCGTCATGTCCGTGAGCTTGCGGCCCGCTTTAAGCGTATGGTCTTCGAGATAGTTGAAGCGGCGGATGAATTTGCTGTTAGTGCGCTCGAGGGCGTTGTCGGGATTGATGCCGTAAAGGCGGGCGGCGTTGACGAGGCTGAACAGCACGTCGCCAAACTCGCTTTCCGCGCGGTCGGCATCCATGCCCTCCACTTCGGTTTCAAACTCGGCGATTTCCTCTTTCACTTTGTCCCACACCTGGCCGCGCTCTTCCCAGTCGAAGCCCACGTTGCGCGCCTTGTCCTGAATGCGGTAAGCCTTGATGAGCGCGGGCAGCGCGCGGGGCACGCCGCTGAGCACCGACTTGTTGCCGTCCTTCTCCTTCTGCTTGAGCTGTTCCCACTGCTCGCACACCTCCTCAGAGGTTTTGGCGTTCGACTTCGGCTCGTCGTGCGGCGGAAACACGTGCGGGTGGCGGAAGATAAGCTTGTCGCAAAGGCGATGGCACACGTCGGCGATGTCGAAGTCGCCCGTTTCCTGCCCAATCTTTGCATAGAAGCACACGTGCAGCAGCACGTCGCCGAGTTCCTTGCACGTCTCCGCCTTGTCGCCGCGCACGAGCGCGTCGCAGAGTTCATAAGTTTCTTCAATCGTATTGGGGCGCAGGCTTTCGTTGGTCTGCTTACGGTCCCACGGGCATTTCTCTCGCAGTTCGTCGAGCACGTCGAGTAGCCTGCCGAAAGCTTCAAGTTTTTCTTCGCGTGTATGCATGATATATATAAAGATGTATAGGCGTAAAAATATACTCTTGCAAAATTAGCAATTTTCATATAAGCAAAGGCAGAAACGCGGAGATAATGTGCATTATTGAGGCAATATCGGCGAGGCCTAAGCAGCATTTTCGCCTTTGCCCTTTGCCAGCAGCAACCCGAGGCCGTGCGCGAGCCGCAGGTTGGCGGCCACGGCGAGGCTGCCTGCCGCAGCGAGCGCGAGGATTTTCGGTACGCTCCACACGAGGCTCATGCTCCACACGCCGAAGGCGGCATACGGTAGCAGCAGGAGCGACGTTGTCAGTCCCGGCACGTAACCCCGCACCATTGTAGCCTGCACGGCGTGGACAATCAGATGCAGGGAAAACGCGAGAAAAACCGCGCCCCATACCTCTGCCGCCCCCGTGCCGCCTACCAAAACGTAGGCCGTAACGGCGAGCAGCACGGCCAGTTCTTCGGCGGCGGCGATGGCAAAGCCGCGCGTGCCGAGAGCGCCGAGCCGCGCTATCATCGGTTCAAACTTAGGGAAACGCCGCGACAGTTCCGCCCCGTGCGTCCGTATCCACCTGCCCTGCACCGCTATCTCCTCCGCATCGTGGAGCACGAAAGCCAACGGCAGGGGCAAGACAAACACTAATATTGAAAGTGCGCTCATGAGAATAAAAAGTTTAATCAGTTGGTTGAAAAAATATGGTTTTTGTCAAAATCACGAACTGATCAACCAACGCGTATTCGTATATAACCATAAAACGGCAACGCTCCCGGATTATTGTGCCGCGCTCGGCGTGCCTTTTCCCCCATTGTATGCTAAGATAATGCCCACGTTGATTTTATTTTGTAACTTTGCGCCCGAAAAAGTAAAGAATACACTATGTTTGACAATCTTAGCGAAAGACTTGAACGCTCTTTCAAAATCCTCAAAGGCGAGGGACGCATCACTGAAATCAACGTGGCGGAAACGCTCAAAGACGTGCGCCGCGCATTGCTTGATGCCGACGTGAACTATAAAGTTGCCAAATCATTCACCGACCAAGTCAAGGCCAAGGCACTCGGGCAAAACGTGCTCACGGCCGTGAAGCCGGGACAGCTGCTCGTGAAAATCGTGCACGACGAACTGGCGCAGCTTATGGGTGGGCAGGCAACCGACATCAATCTCAAAGGTCACCCCGCCGTGATTCTCATGGCCGGTCTCAATGGTGCCGGTAAGACGACCCTAAGCGGCAAGCTCGCCCTGCTGCTCAAGAACAAGCGAGGCCGCAAGCCGCTGCTCGTGGCGTGCGACGTATATCGCCCCGCAGCCGTGGAGCAACTGCGCGTGCTGGCAGAGCAGATAGAGGTGCCCATTTATATGAACCTCGAATGTAAAGACCCCGTGCAGATAGCCCGCGAAGGTATCCACGAGGCCAAGGCAAAGGGCTACGACACGGTGATTGTCGATACCGCCGGCCGCCTCGCCATCGACGAGGAACTGATGCGCGAGATTGCCGCCATTAAGGAGGCCGCGCAGCCCGACGAAACGCTCTTCGTGGTGGACGCCATGACGGGTCAGGACGCCGTGAACACGGCTAAGGAGTTCAACGAACGCCTCGACTTCGACGGCGTGGTGCTCACGAAACTCGACGGCGACACGCGCGGCGGTGCTGCCCTTTCTATACGCACCGTGGTGGATAAGCCCATTAAGTTTGTGGGCACGGGCGAGAAAATGGAAGCCCTCGACGTGTTCCACCCCGAGCGTATGGCCGACCGCATTCTCGGCATGGGCGACATCGTGAGCCTCGTGGAGCGTGCGCAGGAGCAGTACGACGAGAAGGAGGCGCAGCGCCTGCAACGCCGCATTCAGAAAAACCAGTTCGACTTCAACGATTTCCTCGCCCAGATACAGCAAATCAAGAAGATGGGCAACCTCAAAGACCTCGCCTCGATGATCCCCGGCGTGGGCACCTTTCCATGACCCCCAAGGAACGCCAGCGCCCCGAAATCCTCAACCAAAGCCGCAAGATGCGCATCGCGAAAGGCTCCGGCACCAGCATTCAGGAGGTGAACCGCCTCGTCAAGCAGTTCGACCAGACACGCAAGATGATGAAGATGATGACCGGCTCGAAGATGAAGGCCATGATGGGCAAGATGCCGCAGATGCCGGGTATGCCTAAGTTGAAATAATAATAAAATAGTTTTTCGGGGCGTATTTCGGTACGCCCCGAATAATTTATAGACGTTGGTTGAATAAGACAAAAACAGTCAAAACCGCTTGTCCTGTGTGGGCCTGCGGCTCGCCTTAACGTATAAAACCCGAGCCAGAAAGTAGAACTTTCGCCTCGTGTTTTATCCGTTAAGGCTGCGGTCGGTTTCCGCCCGCCCACACAGGACAAGCAAAAAACAGAAAAAAGTGGACAATTACTTTTTATTGTAAAATCAAAGAATGAGTGCTTTACTTTTTTCTGTTTTTTGCTTGCGGCGTTTGAAGCGGGCGGGAACCGACCGCAGCCAGCGGCGTGCCTTCGGGCTTCAAACGATGCAAGCGGTTTTTATGGTTTTTGTCAAAGCCTACAAGTCATATATATAAATATGTCTGTCCAAACTATTACTTCCCTCAACGACCCCGGGCTTGCGGTCTATGCCGCCCTCACGGAGGCGCAGTTGCGCAGCAGGCTGGAGCCGGAGAAAGGCGTGTTTATCGCTGAAAGCCCAAAGGTGATTCGCGTGGCGATGAGCGCGGGCTACGAACCTCTGTCGCTGCTCTGCGAGCGGCGGCACTTGACGGGCGATGCCGCCGACATCGTGGCCGCGCTGCCGCAGGACTGCCCCGTCTATACGGGCGAGCGCGAGTTGCTGGCAAGCCTCACGGGCTATACGCTCACGCGCGGCGTGCTCTGCGCCATGCGGCGGCGGAAATTAGAGAGTGTGGCAGAGATTTGCAGGGAGGCGCGGCGCGTGGTGGTGCTGGATAATGTGGTGGAGGCAACGAATGTCGGCGCCATCTTCCGCAGTGCCGCCGCTCTCGGCGTTGATGCCGTGGTGCTGGCCGCCACGGCGTGCGACCCGCTGAACCGCCGTGCCGTGCGCGTGTCGATGGGCACGGTGTTCCTCGTGCCTTGGACGGTGGCAGCCGACCCGATTGCCGAACTTTCCGCCCTTGGCTTCCGCACGGCGGCCATGGCGCTGACCGACCGTTCTATCTCGCTCGACGCGCCCTGCCTGAAAACCGAACCGCGCCTTGCGCTTATCATGGGTACGGAGGGCGACGGACTGCCGCAGGCCACGATTGACCGCGCCGACTACACAGTGCGCATTCCCATGCACCACGGCGTGGACTCGCTCAACGTGGCGGCCGCTGCGGCCGTGGCGTGTTGGGAATTGAGGCAGTAGGGGGAAATAGTAGGGGCGTTCTGCAGAACGCCCGCCCAAGTTCGGGTCTGCTCTCGCTTGCACGAAAGTTGCTCATTTGGCTTAACGAACACATTGGAAAACGATGCGCCGATTTTTGGGGAAAACCAAAATCGGCGCATCGTTTTTCTTATAACAAATTCTCCTTCTTCCCCTTATTTGGTACGTGAAACACCCTCTTGGGGGATTATTTTTTTGAAATCAAACAAAAGTTACACCTCCTTGATTTTATGCAAATCGCTATCTATCTGTTCCATTCTGTCCACTACTAGTTTGACATAACGGAAGTCTTTATCATCAGGATAGTAGAACTTAATAACACGCATCATTGCCAATCCAAGTCCATCTCCTTCATCTTTCATATTAAAGATGTTTGAATATAGCAGATGCTGTTCATTGATTAGTTTATACTCCGTATTGGAACCTTCATATATTTTTGTCTTACATCTAGGAAGCTGCTCTTTTCGCATTACAATAAGATAATCCTCATGCGAAAGTTTGTCTCTTTTAATGTAACATCACCTCCATAAAGGTCATCATATGTCCCTAAATAAAAACTGGTTATGATAGCGAATTTTCCATCCACACCTAATGATTTGAAAGCATCTTTGATTTCAGAGAATCGAATCCTATAAATAGCTTCTGCTCGATGCATTAGAAATTGTACATTGTAGTGCTGCCAGATGTTTCCTTGTATTTCATGCAGATATAATTCAGGTGTTTCGTAGGTCCATGTGCCATTATCTTGGAACATTTCCTTCTTCATCTTGTACGCAGATTGGAAGCAACGAGCATCTCCTATGGGAAGTGTAGAATGGTATTGTTCCTCCATCGCTGGTAATCCTGTTGCAAACTGAGGTAATGCTACTGTAAATTCCGCAATCAGTCGGTTCACCCTTTCCTCTGACACACCTTCTGCTTGTATTCCATTTGTTTCGTTATAAAGTAATGCTTTCCCGAAATCTGTCAAGTAATACTTTTGAGTTGGACTTTTAGGTGAATCTGGATGTGTCATAGCGACCAATCCCTCCGTAATTAGAGGATCTATTACATTCGCTTTGAAATAGGATGAATCTTTCTGCCCACAAAAAAGTCTCATGTTTTTTGCCGACATAGGAGAGACTATTTTTCGAAGCAGTTCACCAATGTTGGGGATACTTAGTGATAACTTAACGATTACTTGGTGGTTACTTAGTGACTGCTTGGTGACTACTTGTTCTCTATTTATCTCTGGTTTTACTACTATCCCATTTCCCTTGGTGTCATATCCCATTGAGTACATGGTGGTTATAAACTGGCTTGTTGTCGATTTGAACACAGGCTTCAGCTCTTCGTTATAGCCATCTAAGGCTTTGGTCTCGTTGCAAATACGTTTTAGTCCGCTACCTCGCTTTTCCATATAATCTAACTGAGCCATTACGTCAGCCAGAATAGGATTTCTTCTATCCGATGATATGTCCTCAATGGGTAAATCTTGCACTATCTGCCCACTATACATACCACCCGGAGAGGTTATCGCCAGCCTGTCATCATAAATATCCAAATGTACCTCACTACCCATCACAGTATAGTCGCGATGAATGAAGTGATTCACTAAAGCCTCAAGTACTGCTCTTTCCGCATATTCAGGTTTATTTTTTCTTCCATCAGGTAATTTCTCCCAACCTTTACGAGTATTTGCCTTTACGAAAGCCATCGCTTCACGAAGTAGCATGAGGACATTGCCGGTGAACTCTGCATCATTGATGGCATCACCCTTTTCCGTTCCTTCCCAACGTGTGCAGTATAGGCGAGATTGCCACAATGGGCAGTCATCGGCAAACAATGCGCCTGCATTCGTAAGGTTATCGGTAC
>SFPF01000090.1 GCA_004552155.1 Bacteroidales bacterium | reverse complement strand
ACCGTGGCGTCGATTGTCCGCAGATGGCGGGCCAGCTGCACGAGCTGATAGAACAGGCAACCGTCCTCGCTGATGGTAAGCCCGTCGTAGTATTTGAGGTCCGGCGAGCGAAACAACTCTGCGTTGTAGAGTTTGCCGCAGAGGCTGTGTTTCAGCCGCTCGGTGAGCAGATGGTCGTAAATCTGCGTGTGTAGCATGGTGTCGAGGGGCTGGTTGGCTATCAGTTCCTCTCTGCCTCCGGTTCTCTTTTTAAGGATATTCCCGCAAACAATATCGGCATCGCCCCGTGCTTCTACGAGCCGCTGCACGGCATCAAGGGGCAACTCATCGTCGGCATCGAGAAACATAATGCAGTCGCCCGTCGCCGCCTGGCAACCGTCGCGGCGCGTGAGCATCTGCCCCTGGTTGCGCTCGTGCTCCACTATTCTAATGCGCGGATTGCTCTTTTCGTAAATGCGCAGCATATCGCGCGAGCCGTCGGCAGAAGCATCGTCCACCAGCACAGCCTCAACGTCGCGATAGGTCTGCCGCAGCACAGAGTTGACGCAACGTTCGAGCGTGCGTTCGGCATTATAGACGGGGATTATGATTGATACCTTCATACTTCTTTAAGCGTTATATCTGCCGCTTGCTTGGTCCAGCCCCTGAATTTGCGCTTGCGCGAAAAGCGGGCGAAGGGGGCAAAGCGGTTGAGCCACGAGGCTAGGCGAATTTCCTCTTCCGGCGCACCGAGGCGGCGCAATATCTGCAAGCGTTCCTGCCAGGCGCGGCTCAGGCTGCTGTTCGACACGCCCTGCTCACACTCGAAGAGCGACACGATGCCGGGGTAAGCGGCGCACCGGCCACCGCCGAGCAGCATTTTCTGGAAGAAATAATAGTCGGCGGCTATCTTCAAATCTTCGGGATAGGGATTGCCGAGCAGTGCCTCGCGGCGGATAAAGGCGGAGGGGTGCGAAAGGTTGGCGTCGCGCCACACATTGCCTGTCGGCACGGCGGCGGCCTTGTCGCGGTAGGCATCTGCCACGAAGCAGCGCGTGCCGCCCTCTATCACGTCCTCGCCGCGGTCGGCGTAATGGGCAAACACGTCTGCCACCACGCGGTCGTTGAAGAAAAAGTCACCGGCATTTCTGAACAGCACCCAGTCGCCCGTTGCGACCTGCACGCCTTTGTTCATGGCGTGGTAGATGCCTCGGTCGGGCTCCGACACGGTGTAGGCGAGGCGGTCGGCATAGCGGGCTATGATGCCTGCGGTGCCGTCGGTGCTGCCGCCGTCGATCACGATGTACTCGAGATTGGGGTACGTCTGCCGCAGCACGTTTTGCATCGTCCTTTCCACAAGGGCGGCGCAGTTGAACGTTACGGTGATGACGGATATTCTGGGCTGCGGGTTCGGCATATTTGGCTTTATTTCATCTTTACTTGTTTACTTCGTGATTTTCGGCTGCGCTCGGCATAGTCCGAACAAGTTCGGCTCTGCGCTCGCTTGCACGAAAATCTCCTCGTCTACTTATTTACTTCCTGATACAACTTTATATATTTCTCTGCCACGGCAGCGGGTCGGAAAGCGGTGCGGGCTTCTTGCCGGATGGCCTCCTTGTCGTAGGTGCGCTCCAGAACGTGCTGCAGGGCGCGGGCGAGGTCGGCGATGTCGCCCACGCGGCAAAGCGCGCCGTTGCGTTCATTGATGATTTCGGGAGCGATGCCTACGGGCGTGCTTACCACGGGCGTGCCGCAGCAAAGGGCTTCTACCACGGTCTTGCCAAAGGATTCCTGATAGGACGGGGCGGCAAAGACGTCGGCGGCGGAGTAAACGGTCGACAGTTGGTCCACCGTGGCGATATGCCCGAGGAAGCGGCAGCCCCGAGGTAGCGGACCGCTGTAATCGTTGGTTCCCACGCAGAGCACGTTGAGCGGCACGGAGGTCTTGGCCTGCAAACGCTGCACGGCAAGTGCAAGGTCGGCAAATCCTTTGCGCTCGTCGCCGATGGCGCAACTCACAAACGCTATGACGGCATCGTTCTCGCCGATGCCCAGATATTTGCGTGCTTCGTTGCGGCAATAGGGGCGGAAGTCGGCGGCGTTGATGGCGTTGGGGATAACCGTCACGGGGCGGCCGGCGAAGCACGCGCTTTGCGTGCAATAGCCGCGCATATTTTGGGAGAGCGCCACGATGTGCAACCGTTCGCACTCCGCCACGGCGCGTTTCTTAATGGCGGCAAACTCGTCTTCTATTTCGGCAAAATAGGGATAGAACTCTTCCTTGTCGGAAGTATAATGGAAGCCGCCCAAGCCGGGGTTCTCGTCTCTCATCGTCCAGACTATGGGCTTGCGCACGTTTCGGAAGAAACTTTCGTAGTCGAGGAAGTCTGCCACAAAGTGGAGGTTGATCACGTCGGCTTCCTGTACGAGCGGGTGCTCTGAAAGGTCGTAGGGCGTGACGGGCATGGAGTAGTGCACCCTGTCGTACCTGTTCAGGCAGATGCCGAAGCGGCGTGCCGCCTTTTGCAGAAACATCGCCGCGCCGCCCGTCCCCCACATGTATTGGTTGGGCACGGCTTGGAACACAGTGTCCAAGTCGGTGCGCTTGAATGCCACGAGCACCTTGCTGTCGATGCCTTGCGCCAGGAGGGCGCGATGCCGGTGAGTGCTATGTGGAGGACTTTCATGGGAACTTTTTATTTTTATTGTGACTATAGATTCTATTGCTTAAATAGATGTCTATATTATCTTCTTCAAAATTTTCCTGCGCTCGTTTCGGGTCAGTCCGATTGCCCAGATGAGGGCGGCGGTGAGCAGGAAGCAGAGGGCGATGCCGCAGAGGCGGTGCAAGGGAGCGTTGATGCCAAGTTGCGCGTACGCCCAAAGCACGGCCCCCATAATGAGGGCGATGATGCCGGGGCGCACATACGCCTCGCGGACATACTGCCAAGAGTCGAAGCCCAAGAGGCGGCGCAGCAGAATCAGTTTGATGACCCTCGCCAGCGCATCGGCAATGATGAAGAGCACGAGGAGCGACACGGGCGGGTAGCCGAGGCTATAGAGCACGTAGCCCACGGGCAGGCATACCAGCATCAGCGCGGAAATCTCTATTTTGAACCACTTGATGCGCCCGGAGGCATTGACGAGGTTGTAGATGCCGCCGCAGGTGATGGACACGCCGCCGATGATGATGTTGTAGAACGTGAACTCCACCGCGCCGTCGGGCACTTGCCCCAGCCACAGGTGCAGCAGATAGCCCAGTTCGATGAGCATGGGGAAGCAGAGCAGTTCGAAGAGCAATATCGTGAAGCGTCCGAGTTTGTTGCAGAGATAGGTGTAGCGCGGCTTGTCGCCTGCGGCGTACGCCTGTATGATTTGCGGCGCGGAAGCCCCGTCGAACTTCGTGGAGAAGTCTGCCACGTAGGTATTCACCGTTTTGCTGATGGCAAAAGCGCCGTTGACCGCCGTGTTGAAGAAGGCGTTGATGAGCAGGTCCGCGCCCGAGGTACGCGCCATGTAGGCCATTGTGGCGAGCATGTTCCAATTATTAAAGACAAGCACCTCTCGGTATCGCTGCCAGCCGCTCACATAACGCAGCCGCACGGTGTCGCGCCACTGCTTGTGGGCATAGAGGTGGTAGACGGCAAACGTGTTGACCGTCGTGAGGCTGTAGATCACGGCGTAGAGGCGCAGGGCATAGGGACCGTCGTAAAGCGCGAGCAGCAAGATGCAGCCAAGGCGCACAAAACTGTTGGTGATGTCGAGCGCGGTGAGAAAGCCGAAGCGCTCATGGGCGCAAAAGAGGCTTTGGTAGGGGCTGTTGACGATGCCGAGGCACGCGGTGGCGATGGAAATGTGGTAGACGATAAGGGCATCGTCCATTTTCCCGGCTGCCACGTTGAGTTTGTGCTCAATATACCACAGGCCGATGGTTTCTGCCAAGAGGGCCACGATGAGCGCGAGGGCGATGTGCAGCAACAGGCATATGTTGAACGTGGCGTTGGGATTACCCCCGGGGCTACCCATCTCGGTGTTGAGAAACCGCGCCGTGACTTTCGACAGCGAGCCACTGATGAAGGTGAACATGGCCAGCACGCCGCCCACTACGGCGAAGAGTCCGAAGTCCGACACGCCGAGCACCTCGAGCACAAGGCGCGAGGTGTAGAGACCTATCACCGTCATGGTGAAAAGCCGCACGTACATGTAGCCCGTGTTCTTCGCGATGCGTCGGTTGGCGGTGGTCATGGTAGGTTGGTTATGCTTATATATTTTTAATGGTTAATTGGATTTGACAAAAACAATCAAAACCACTTGTCCTGTGTGGCCTTACGGCTCGCCTTATCGGAGTAGGGGCGTTCTGCAGAACGCCCGCCGTGTGCGCCGAAAGGCTCGACTAATGCAGACAACCGATTACCGGGCGTTTTGCAAAACGCCCCTACTGGCGCGTGCCCCGGGCTTCAAACGAAGCAAGCGGTTTTTACGGTTTTTGTCAAATTCTACAACTAAGTAAACCGATAGGTTATGTTTTAATAATACGACCTCCCGTATCTCCCATACCTATTGCCGTAACGGTAGCCGTAGCGATTGCCCATGTCGGACGCATTGAGGATAACGGAGAGATGCTTGTAATTCCCGTTGGCAGCGTCAGCCTCGAGATCGGGAATACGCTTGCGCAGGAAGAGGCCGGCACGGACGATGAAGAGCGTGCGGTCGGCGTGGCGCTCAATAATATCCACGTCGGCGAGCGTGGTTGTGGGCGGGCAGTCAATCAGCACGAAGTCGTACCGATGGCGCACCTCGGCAATGAGCCGGGAGAGGCGGTCGCCCGAGAGCAGTTCCGTGGGGTTGGGCGGTATCGTGCCCACAGGCAGGACGTACAGGTTGGGATAGGCTTGCGACTCTACGATGAGTTCGTCTATATTGTCGTGGCGCTCGCCAAGATAGTCTGCAAGTCCCGCCGACTTGGGGTGGAAGCAGCGGGTGGCGGAGGCGTGGCGCAGGTCGCCGTCGATGAGCAGTACCTTGTGCTCCTTAATCGCCATGGCCACGGCGAGGTTCACCGATACGAACGTCTTGCCCGAACCGGGGTTGCCGGAGGTGACGATGTAGACATTGCCGCCGTGTCCCTTGCCGGTCATAAATTCGAGGTTGGTGCGGATAATGCGGAAAGCCTCGTTGATGAGGTTTTGGCTGTCGGGCTTCACCACGATGATGTCTTTTGTAATGTGATGCCTATGCACGTGCCGCAGGGCGGAGCGCAACTTTTGCCACATGCCCTTGGGCGAGAAGTCGTGGAGGGGCACTTCGCCGATGAGCGGGAGCGTGGAGCGGTGCTCTATGTCGTAGCGGTCGCGCACGGTGGTGTTCATGCTTTCCTTCACAAAGAGCACCGCCACGGGTATCACAAGCCCCAAGAGCACTGCCACAAGCAGCACCATGCGCTTGTTGGGCGACGTGGGCAGGTCGCTGCCGTGGGGCATGTCGATAACCTGCGTGTTGAGCGAGGTGTAGGTTTGGTTGATTTCGTTCTCCTCTTTCTTTTGCAGCAGATAGAGGTAGAGGCTTTCCTTCACCTTTTGCTCGCGCTCCACCGACACGAGATGCTTGGCCTGCTCGGGGTTGGAGGAGAGTTTGCTGCTTGCCTCTCCGTTGTAGCCTTGCAGGGCTTGCAACTGGATGTCTATGGTCTTGATTTGGTTGGTGATGGTGGCGAAAATATTCCCCCGCACGTCTTCCAACTCTGCCTCCTGCTTGATGATGAGCGGATTTTGCGCCGACGTGCCGTAGAGGTTGCTCTTCAGTTGCATGAGCATCGTGTTGTAGAGGTTGATTTGCGTTTCCGCCACCACGTTGTTGATGCCCGAGTTGGTGGGCAGGAGTTGGTCCGACTGGCTTTGCTGTTGCAGATAGATGTCGCTCACCTGCTCGAGACTGGTGATGTTGTTGCGCATCTTAAAGGCAGAGATGCTGTCGTCCACGTTGCCCAGTTCCTTTTCCAAGAGCGTGAGGCGGTCTTGAATGAAGCGCGAGGCATTGGCCGTGACCAGGTTTTTGTCGGCCACCCATTGCTCGTTGTACACCTGCACCGCCATGCCCAGCACGCGCTCGGCCGTGACGGGCGAGGGGTCTGTGTAGGTGATGTTTACGATGGTTGACTTGTCGTTTTCTATCTTTGCTTTCAGCCTCCCGCGAATGCCCTCGGCCTTGCGCAGGGCATCGGCATCAGTGGTGCACTCTTTGGGGAAGAGGCGGCGGCACACTTCCGTCAGCACGCGCAGGGAGGTGAGTTCGCGCTGCACGTTGGCCACGTTGGTGCTCTGCTGCACGAGGCCGATGTTGTTAAAGTCTTCTTCCGACGGTGTTTTCACCGCGCTCTTGCCCATCTGCTCCTGCTTCACAAGCACAGCCGCCTCACGCATATAGAGGGGCGGCGTGGTGAAGAGGTAGTAGAAGGCAATGCCGAGACAGAGGCAGAGGGAGAGCACGAACCAGCGGCGGTTGGCCTTGCAGATGCGCCACAGGTCGGTGAGCGTTACGAAATCTTCTGTGCCGTGTCGGCGTGTATCTTTTGCGTTCATGCGCTAATTATTTCTAATCAATATTTATATCGTTGGCTGAATATGACAAAAACATTCAAAACCGCTTGACCTGTGTGGGCTGTCGCTTGCCTTATCTGAGAAAGCACGAGTCTGAAAGCAAGCTTTCGCCTCGTGCTTTCTCCGCTAAGGCTGCGGTCGGTTCCCGCCCGCCCACACAGGACAAGCAAAAAACAGAAAAAAGTAAAGCACTTTTCTTTACTATTTACTGCAAAAAGCAATCGTCCACTTTTTTCTGTTTTTTGCTTGCGGCGTTTGAAGCGGGCGGGAACCGACCGCAGCCGCGGGGATTAAGGACGAGCGTGAGCCGATTAGGCTCACAGGCTCGGCATTAAGACCGGCGGCGTGCCCTTGGGCTTCAAACGATGCAAGCGGTTTTTATGGTTTTTGTCTATTTTCAAAGGGATTATTTTATCAGCAACGCGGCGATGGTGGTGAGGAGCGAGGCGATGGAAATCCAGATGGCGGGCGTGGGTTGCCCACGGATACCGCCTCGCGCTTGCGCTTGTTGTTGGGCGACACGTAGACGAGGTCATTCTGCTGCAAGTAATAGGCGGGCGAAAGCAGAAGGCTCTGCATGTTGGTGAGGTCTACGTAATACACCTGATTTACGCCGTCCACCTGCCGGCACACCATCACGTTCTCGCGGCGGCCGTTGATGGTGAGGTCGCCCGCGCCGGCTATGGCGTCGAGAATGGTGAAGTGGTCTTTGGTCACGTTGATGCGCCCCGCCTTGTTCACCTCGCCGAGCACATTGACGCCGATGTTGAGATATTCCACCGTCACTATGGGATCTTCCACGAGGTTACGCGCCACGAGGCGTTCCTGTATGTACTGCGCCACTTCCTTACGGGTCTTGCCGGCCACCGAGAGCCTGCCGAGTACTGGAAAGTCAATCGTGCCCTGACTGTCCACGGTGTAAGCGATGGGCTGGTTGCTGCCGTAACTGCCGCCCGAAGCGGTGACGGGCGCAACGGCCGCGCCGAGCGTTTGCGCCACGTTGCCCCGCGTGGTCAGCGTGAACTGCTGCTCGAGCATGGGGTTCTGGCAGTTTACCACAATGTTGATTTTGTCTTCCGGGCGTAACTTGAACTGATCCACGCCGCTCACCGCCATATTGTTGAGCGCGGCGGCATCTTGGAAGTAGGATATATTTTGCGGCACGTGGCAGCCCGCCAGCAAGAGCGTGACAAAGCCACAGAGCGTGGCGCGGAGAAACGTTTTCTTGGTCATCCTTATATTTTGATAGTGTATAGGGAAAGGATTTATCTGCTATTAGGGTTTACAAAATTACCATTTTTTACATTTCGACACTTTACAATATTTTGCAAACTATAAGTCGTTATGTATTTTTAAAATTTACCCCCCCCCTATTTGTAATATACGGTTTGCAGATTTAAGCATATAATATATATTTAGTGTTTGAGTTAATGCTTGCTTAGTTATGTCGTTTAGGCTTTCGGGTATCCGAAACGTCTGTCAGCAATTTCAGGCGCATTTTGCTTTAATGAGAAAACATTCACTCCCTTGCGGGGAGGCTGATTTAGTTAGTTTTTTTGTATGAACTGCCTCACCCTTCAAACTATCCCCTTGAAAATTATTCCTTTCCCCAAGTTATTTTTTCCTTTCTCCTTGATATTTTTCACTATCTGCTAAGAAAAAGTTTGTTACAAACTTTGTAACGGCCGTTACAAACTTTCTAATACATGTTACAAACTTTGTAATACGTGTTACAAAGTTTGTAACAAAAACTTTCTTATAGGATAGGAAAAAATTGCTCGGAGAAAGCAAAAAATATAAAGGAACAAATGGAATTTTGCTGCCGGATAATTTCTATTTGCTCCTATGTGCGTAATTTTGCAGACAGAACAAAACTATGACTGCTATGAAGAAAACTACGATTGAAACGCTGACGCGCGAAGACGCGCTGCACCTGATTGGGAAAGAATGGATGCTGGTGACGGCCGGTACGCCCGAAAACTTCAATACGATGACGGCATCGTGGGGCGGCATCGGCTGGCTGTGGAACAAGCCCGTGGCATTCGTGTTTGTACGCCCGGAGCGGCACACGTTCGGGTTTGTGGAACGCGAGGAACGCTTCACGCTCTCGTTTCTCGGCGAGGAGCACCGCGACATCCTCAACTTCTGCGGCACGAAGTCGGGGCGCGACTGCGACAAGATAGCCGCCACGGGCCTGCGCCCCGTGACGCTCGCGCCCGACGCCGTGGGCTTCGAGCAGGCACGCCTCACGCTGCAATGCCGCAAACTGTTTCGCTCGCCGATGAAGCCGGAGGAGTTTCTCGACACGGCGTGCCTCGAACGCTGGTACAACGACCGCCCGGGCGGCTCGATGCACGTGATGTATGTGGCGGAGATAGAGGCGGTGTTTGAGCAGTAAGCATAAAAAATCAGGGGCGTATCGGTTGATACGTCCCTGATTTTATTTACCGCAAGGGGTGATCGTTTACTCCGGCTCGGAACTGATGAGTTTGTAACCCTTGCCGTGGATATTGATAATCTCTACGTTCTCGTCGTCCTTGAGGTGCTTGCGCAGTTTCGTGATGTAGACGTCCATGGAACGGGCGTTGAAATAATTGTCGTCGATCCAGATGGTTTTGAGTGCGTAGTCGCGCTGCAGCACTTCGTTCATGTGAATACAGAGCAGGCGGAGGAGTTCGCTCTCCTTGGTGGTGAGTTTGGTGACCTCCTCGCCGCGCGTGAGGGTCTGCTTCTGCGTGTTGAAGGTGAAACTGCCCACTTTGTAGACCACGCGGTCGCGCGACTTCTTTCCGCGCACGCGGCGCAAAATGGCTTCGATGCGGAAGGTGAGTTCTTCCATGGAGAAGGGCTTTGTGAGGTAGTCGTCGGCACCTACGCGGAATCCCTCGAAGATGTCTTCCTTGAGCGTCTTGGCGGTGAGGAAGATGAAGGGCACTTCGTCGTTGATCTGGCGGATGTCTCTGGCGAGGGTGAAGCCGTCTTTCTTAGGCATCATCACGTCGAGCACGCAGAGGTCGTACTTTCCTTTGCTGAAAGCGCGGAAGCCTGCCTCGCCGTCGGGATAGAGTTCGGTGTTGTAGCCTTTGGCTTGCAGATATTCGCGGAGCAGCATACCGAGGTTTTCGTCGTCTTCGCAGAGCAGGATGCTCATCTTTTCGTCGTTGAAGTTCGTTTCCATAATCGTTTTGAATTTAAGAGTTCATTTTTTTAGTAAACGAGTAGACTAGTAAACAAGTAGACGAGACAGAGATGTTTTGTGATATATATATTTATATGAGTAACTTGTCTTGTTTACTCGTTTACTTGTATACTTGTTTACTTAAGAGTTAGTAATTATATTGTCTTGGATTATTTCAGCAGCGGCAGGGAGATGATGAAGGTGGTGCCGCGGCCATATTCGCTTTCGGCGTGGATATTGCCGCCGAGGGCGGTGACCACATTCTTCACGTAGGCCAGCCCGAGGCCGAAGCCTTTCACATCGTGGCGGTTGCCCGTGTGGACGCGATAGAATTTCTCGAAAATCTTTTTCAGGTCCTCTTTCTTGATGCCGATGCCGTTGTCGGCCACTCGGATAATGTAGCGGCTGTCGGTGTTCTCGGTGGAGACACGGAGTTGGAGGGGGCGGTCGGGGTGCTTGTATTTTATGGCGTTGTCCATGAGGTTGAACACCACGTTGGTGAAATGCATCTCGTCCACAAACACCATGTCCTTCGCGGCTTCCACGTGTGCGTCGATGCTGCCGCCGGCGGTTTCCACTTTGAGGCGGAAGGTCGTGACGATGTCCTGAATGACACGGTTGGCGTCGAGTTCTTTGCGCAGCACTTTCTCCACCTGGAAACGCAGCCTTTTCGTTTCGTCGACGATGATTCCCGAGAGGTGCTTGAGCATCGATTCGCTTTTCGTCACGGAGCCGTCGCCGAGCATCTGCGCCGCCAGGGAGATGGTGGAAATGGGCGTCTTGAACTCGTGCGTCATGTTGTTGATAAAGTCGTTCTTAATCTCCGTGAGCCGCTTTTGGCGGAATATCGTGTAGATGGTGAAGATGAAGGCGATGAGCAGCACGAGGGTGAAGACGATGGCGGGGATGATGAAGCGCACGCTTGAAAAGATGTACTTCTGCATCTCGGGGAAATGTATGTAGAGCAAGCCCATCTGCGCCTGCGTGTCGTTGGGATAGAGCACCTGCTTGTAGGTGAAGTCCTCGCCCTCGGCCGTATAGTCGGAGCAGCGGTAGATTTCGCGCCCGTCGGAGGTGGTGACGTAAAAATGATAGTCGATGTCAATGCCGTTCCTTTTGAGGGAGGTGCGCAGGTCGTGGCAGGCGGCGGCGCTTGGCGAAGAAGAACTTCTGCGGCACGGTCACGTTGGGGTCGGCAGGCAGCGGCAGGTCGTCTGCGCCTTGGTGCATGGCGGCGGGTGCCGATTGCGCCTTGCCGAGCGCCTCGCCTGCGGCATGGCCTTGTGCTTTCAGTTCCGCCTCAAGTCCGGCACGCGTTTCACGGAGCTCGAGATTGCGGGCCACGAGATAGAGGCTATGGCGCACGGACTCGTCGAACTGCTCTTTGCGTATTTCTATCACTTCCGCGAGATAGCGGGTCTGCATGTAGAGCAACGCTAAAAACGATGCGCCCATCACGAAAGCGATTAACCAGATTGTGGACTTCTTCATGTGGGCAAAGTTAGGCGTTACTTATAGGCAAAGCCTCTTTGAAGAGCAAATTTATTAAACGATGCCCGCGTTTTTAACATAAAAAGGTTGTGTTAGTTGTTGTTTTAATAAGTTTCATATATGACAGACTTGTCAAGATGATTGGGCGCGGCACAAAAAAACGCTGCCTCGCGGCAGCGAGACAGCGAAAAAGTCATGGTTATTTTTATCAGAATGACATCAGAAGCAGGCAAAGAAATCCTGCCAGGCATCTGCAAAAGCCTGCATCGAGGGGAAAAGTTGGTTGGCACCCTCCCCTATCAGCGCATGCTCGGGCAAAGGCCCGGTGTTTACCGCCACGGTGAAAATGCCGGCAGCCACGGCGGCGCGCACGCCGAGCGGCGCGTTCTCCACCACAAGTGCCTCCTCGGCACGCACGCCTGCCTTCTGCAAACCCATGAGATAAGGTTCGGGATCGGGTTTGCCGCGGCTGACGTCCTTGCTCGACACGATGAGTTCGGGGCAGAAGAAGCCGGGATAATTGCTTTCGAGGCGCGAAAGCAGCGACTGCTGGCCGCTGCCTGTGACGACCACAATGGTCAGCCCCGCTGCCTTGACCTGCGTGAGCAACTCCATGGCGCCGGGCATGCGCCCCGCCTCGGGACAGGCGTTGAAGAGGCGGCATTTCTCGGCATAGATGTCGCTGATTTCCTTTTCAGTGGCATCGCGGTGCCAGTAACGCTGCGCGAGGAGGTTGATGGTGGAAGCGCCGGTGCGGCCCTCGTGCATGTAAGCCTCTTCGGGCGTCATCTCCAACCCGTACTCCGTACACACCCTTGCCCATGAGCGGGCGTGATTGGGCATAGAGTCGAAGAGCACGCCGTCCATGTCAAACAGCACAGCCTTGGGGCGAAACGCCGCAAGGTTGTGCTGCTCTTTATATTTCTGTATCGCGTGTTCGTAATACATGTGCATATAGATTTATCGGAATCGGGCAGGATTTATGCCTTTTCCTGCACTTTTCGGGCAGCATTTGACCCGATTTTCAAGGAAGAGCGCACAGTTCTGAACCGATTCCTGCCAGAGCGTAACGCTCTTGCGCCCCTACCCTCTTAAAGTCTTGCCTTGATGGCTTGGCTCTCGGCTTCGTAACCGGGTTTGCCGAGCAAGGCAAACATATTCTTCTTGTAAGCCTCAACGCCCGGCTGGTTGAACGGATTGACACCGAGCAGCAGACCGCTAATGCCGCAACCAATTTCAAAGAAGTAGAGCAACTGGCCTACGTTGTACTCGTCAAGCCGTTCGATGCTGATGCGGATGTTGGGCACACCGCCGTCCACGTGCGCGAGTTGCGTGCCGAGTTCTGCCATTTTGTTCACCTCGTCCACGCGGCGGCCTTCGAGGAAGTTGAGTCCGTCGAGATTTTCCTCGTCGTGCGGGAAAAGGAGCTTGTGGGTGGGCTGTTCCACAGAGATGACCGTTTCAAAGATCGTGCGCTCGCCGTCCTGAATCCACTGGCCCATGGAGTGGAGGTCGGTGGTGAGGTCGACGGCGGCGGGGAAAATGCCCTTGCCGTCCTTACCTTCGCTTTCGCCATAGAGTTGCTTCCACCACTCGTTTACGTAATGGAGTTTCGGCTGATAGTTGGCAAGGATTTCTATCTTGCGGCCGCTCTGATAAAGGGCGTTGCGAATGGCGGCATACTGCGCGGCGGGATTCTCGGCGAGGGGCACGTCGGCGCCCGTGAGGCGTTCCATATCGGCCGCGCCTTTCAGAAGGGCCTCGATGTCGAAGCCGGCGCAGGCGATGGGCAGCAAACCTACCGGGGTGAGCACGCTGAAACGGCCGCCCACGTTGTCGGGAATGATGAAAGAGGTGTAACCTTCCTTGTCGGCGGTGACGCGGGCAGCGCCCTTCTTGGCGTCGGTGATGGCCACGATGACCTTACGCGCCATGTCCTTGCCGCGCTGCTCCTCGCACTGCTTCTTGAGCAGACGGAAGGCGAGGGCGGTTTCTGTCGTGGTGCCGCTCTTGGAGATGTTGATGACGCCGAAGCGGCGGCCTTTGAGATATTCGGTGAGTTCGTAGAGATAATCCTCGCCGATGTTGTTGCCGGCGAAGAGGATAACGGGGTTTTCGCCCTTATTGCTCAACCATTCGAAACTGTTGGAAAGCGTTTCGATAACGGCGCGCGCACCGAGGTAACTGCCGCCGATGCCGGCCACGACGATGGTGTCGCAGTTTTCGCGCAGCGTCTGTGCGGCGGCCTTGATATCTGCCACGAGTTCGGGCGTAGTGGTTGAGGGCAGGTGGAGCCAGCCGAGGAAATCGTTTCCTGCGCATGTCTGCGCATGTGCCGTTTTCAAGAGCGTCTTGAGCGGCCTTTACCTGAGGTTCGAGTTTTTCAATTGCGTCGGCGGCAAGGAACTGCGCCGCCTTGTTGAGTTGCAAAGAGAGGGTTTTCATATTTATAAATATTGTGTATGTTTTTTATTTATCTTCTTTCATTCTGAACGCCGGCACGATTTCAAAGATTGCGCCGATGATGAGGGCAATCTGCCACTCGCGCCCACGGAAAGGCGGGATGTGGTAGAGGCTGAAAAACATCAGCGCGCCCGCCACGAGCAAGGCAAAACTGCCAAACAGTTGCTGGCGGCGCAGACGGCGCGTAACGGGGTTGCTGCCCTCGTAGCGGTCGAGCATCTGTATGGGACAGAAGAGCAGCGCGCCGAGGGTGTAGACATACGGCGCGATAGCGGGCACGAACAGCGGCAGCGCCGCGCCGATGATCATCAGTACGCCGCCTATGCGGAAAAGTAAGGTTTGGAGTTGGCTCATTTCGATGATTGCAGACTATATAATATTGTATGGTCTACTCGATAACGTAAACGTCCTCGTCGGGCGTTTTCATCAACAAGTCCATACGCGCTAGCGGCTGATAAGGCTATTCTCGTCGAGCACGCCGATGATAAGCAGGAAGACGAGCGTGGTCCAGAGGTATTTGTGGCGGCGAAGGTGGCTTGCCACGACGTTCAATTTCTTTCCCATAAAGCAAAAGGGCTTTTTCTGCCCACAAAGTTACGCATTTTTTAGATAAGCAAATCGCCCCGAGTTTACAAATCGTGCTGCCGCAGGCGATAGGCGGCGAGTTCGGCGTAGGGCGTGTCGGGGCGGCCGTAGTTGGCGTAAGGGTGGATGCTGATGCCGCCGCGCGGGGTGAACAAGCCCGTCACCTCGATGTACTTAGGGTCCATGAGGCGGATGAGGTCTTTCATGATGATGTTCACGCAATCTTCGTGGAAGTCGCCGTGGTTGCGGAAACTAAACAGGTAGAGTTTCAGGCTTTTGCTTTCCACCATGCGGCGGTCGGGCAGGTAACTGATGCGGATTTCCGCAAAGTCGGGCTGCCCTGTGATGGGGCAGAGACTGGTGAACTCGGGGCAGTTGAAGCGCACCCAATAATCGTTGTCGGGGTGCTTGTTTTCAAAGGTTTCCAAAACTTCCGGCGCATAATCGCTGCGATATTCCGTTTTCTTGCCGAGGGCGTTGAGGGTGAGGTCTTCGCGCATATTTATTTTGATTTGGGTAATAGTGGATAGGTTATTTTGATGCATAAGCCCCTACTCGTGAGACCTTGTTTTCTCAATCAAATACTTTTCCAAACCAGCGCGGCGCAGGCGGCAGGCGGGACATTCGCCGCAGCCGTCGCCGGGAATGCCGTTGTAGCAGGTGAGCGTTTCGCGGCGCACGAGGTCGAGCACACCGAGCTCGTCGGCAAGTGCCCACGTCTCGCATTTGTCGAGCCACATCAGCGGCGTGTGGAGCACAAACTGGTCTTCGAGAGCGAGGTTGAGCGTCACGTTGAGGCTTTTGATAAAAGCGTCGCGGCAGTCGGGATAGCCCGAGAAATCAGTCTGTGATACGCCCGTCACGATGTGGCGAATGCCATGCTGCTGCGCAAACACGGCGGCGATGCTCAGGAAAAAGAGGTTGCGCCCCGGCACAAACGTGTTGGGCGGCGTGCCGGTAGGCTTTTCCTTGTCCATCACGATGGACGGGTCGGTGAGCGAGTTGTGGCTCAGTTTGGCGATAAAGGGAATGTCCATGCGCTCGAAGCGCACGCCAGCCTTCATGGCAATCTTTTCGGCCAGTTCCACTTCGAGGGCGTGCTTCTGCCCGTACACGAAACTCAGGGCCGTGACGCGGGCAAAGTGACGCTTTGCCCAAAAGAGGCAAGTCGTTGAGTCCTGCCCACCGCTGAAGACCACGAGGGCTTCTTCGTCGCGGATGTTTTTGATAGGGTCGATCATATTTTTAGTAAACAAGTAAACGAGTAGACAAGTAAACGAGTAAAATGGTTGATGGTTTTTACAAATCCGTGATGCGCCAAAAGCCGTAGCGCACATTGTCGTCGATAACGTCTTCGCCCTCTATGCGCTTGAGCAGCCGCACGATGCGCACCGTGAGGGGCAAGACGATGATTTCGTAGAGCGTCTTGAGCAGCACCTGCGTGAGCATCATAACGGGCAGCACCTGCCAAGGCACAACGCCGCCCAAGGCCAAGGGAAAGAATATCAGCGAGTCCACGCTCTCGCCCGCCATCGTGGAGAGGATGGCGCGGAGCGAGAAACCCTGGCCTTTCGGTGCGTTGCGCTTCATGCGGCTCATCACGTAGGCATTCACGAACGAACCGGCGAGAAAGGCGGCAAAGGAGGCGGCGGTGATGCGCGGCGCAAGTCCGAAGATAGCGTGGAAGCCTGCCTCGCCCGTCCAATACGCCGCGCCGGGCAAGGCATCGGCTGCCGCGCCGAACGCCACGAAGAGAAAGTTCATCAGAAAACCCAGCCAAATGACGAGGCGTGCCTTGCGGTAGCCCCACACTTCGACGAGGCAGTCGTTGATGATGTAAGACACGGGAAAGACGATGAGCCCCGCTGCTATCAAGCATACACAAAAGACTACCCCCAGCAGCATAAAGGGGAGGCTTACAAACGTTTTATCTGTCTTCATTGTCTTGTTTTTTACGAGGTTTGGCAAGCACTCGGCGGGCGCAGATGCGACCCTATATATAATATTGCGTGGGCGGGGCGGCCTTATTGCTCGCCCTCTTCACCCATAGTGTCTTGGCGCATATCGCGCACAATGCTGCACGCGCCGCCGCCCGCGGGGATTTCCACGATGAACGCGGGTCCCTCTTCGATGCCGGGCTGCCCTATTTGCGCCCCGAAGCGGAGGGTGGCGGCAGAAGAGTTCTCTTGGTCGAACGCCATGCCAAGGAGCACGCAGCCCTTGCTGTCGGCCGCCGGGACGAAGTCAGCGAAGTCGCTTTTGGTGAACTGTTTCGTGAACAATTCCTCGCCGTCGCGCGTGGCGGTGATTTCCACGCGGTTGTCGTAGAACGTGCCGCCCAATTCGTCGCTCACGGCGGGCAGAGTCGCGTCTGCCGTGCGCTTGATATTGATTTCAAATCGGTGTCCGCCGAGCGTGGCTTCGTATTCGCGGTTGAGTTCGTTGTCGGCATGCGGACCGGTCTCCTGCTGTACGGCAGCAGTGTCCTGCGTTTCAGCGTTCTGTCCTGTCTTGCCGCCGCAGGCTGCAAGGGCGAGCGCGGCAACGAAAAGGGCTGTTTTGAAAATATAATTCATGACGTTGTGCTATTTGGCGATGCAAAGTTATCAAAACTTAGTTGTTTTACGCCTTTCTCCCTAAGAAAAACGCTTTTTCGCGTATGGAAAGCCTGCAAAATGGCTTAACTTTGCAGCATCATGGTTTCTCTGAATCATAGTTTAAGGATGCTGCGCATCGTCCGCCTCCTGCCTATATATATATTAATATTGTGTGCCGCCGCTTGCCATAAAGAGGAGGCAGAAACGCCTGATTCCGCCACGCCGATACCGTTGGCCGTGCCTGCCGCACCGGGGCAACGTACGGTGCTCGTTTATATGGCGGCGCAGAACTCTTTGGGACATGACGACTTCCATCGCGATGATTCTTTGGAGATAGTGAAAGGCGCGGAAGCCCTGCAAGAGGGGCAAAGCCTTATGCTTTTTATTGACGACAAAGCCGCTCCGCGCCTCTATGCCCTGCGGGCGGGCGATGAGCAACCGGCACTGGTGAAGCGCTGGGCAGAAGATGCCAATTCTACCGCCGCCGCCACGCTCGCCGCCGCGTTGGAACTGATGAAGACTTATTGTCCCGCCGAGGAATACGGGCTGGTGATGTGGTCGCACGCCGACGGCTGGTTGCCGCCTACGGAGAGCGCGGAGGTTACGCCGCTTTCGTTTGGCATCGACACGGGGAAAAATTCTCTGTCGACGGACAACGGCACGCAGATGGCGGTCGAAACCATCGCGCAAACCATTAAGGGCGCCGGCTTGCGCTTCCGATATATATTTTTCGACGCGTGCCTGATGCAGAACCTCGAGGTGGCGTATGCCTTGCGCGAAGTGACGGATTTGGTAATCGCATCGCCGATGGCCATTCCCGGTGCTGGCGCTTACTATACGCATCAAATGCGCGACGGGCTGTTTAGTTCTACACCTGAGGACATTGTAGATATATATTTGGCAGATGTCACCGACCCCGAGCGCGCTTATGATTACGACGACTATGGCATCGTAATCTCCGCCGTCCGCACCGCCGCCCTCGAGCCTTTGGCGACGGCCATACGCACTGCCTTGCCTTCGTCGCTTGCTGCCGGAAGGAAAAGCGCAGACTTATCTGCGGCAACCAATTATCACGCTTATGCGCGCAAATATTACTATCGCCCGCACTATTACGATGCCGCTGAGGCACTGACCGCGCTGTTGCCCGACGAGGCTCTGCGCACGCCGGTGCTCGCAGCCCTGTCGCAGGCCGTGGTGCGCAAGGCTGCCACGCCGCGCTTTTGGATTGGGCCGTCGGACTCAGCCTATCAGGAGGTCGATTTGGCAACCTACTCCGGCGTTTCTCTATTCGTGCCGCAAGACATCTATACGCGCAACGCTAAGTTCACGCCTTATGGCGACCTGAACCTTGCTTTCCAGAAAACCGAATGGTACTCTGCGGCGGGCTGGGCGCAGACGGGCTGGTAGGCGCGGCGTTTTACCGCGCGTTTTTTCTTTAAAATCGCACTTGCTTACTGTAAAAGCGCACTTTTCCGCCTTGGATTTGTGCGCTTTCCGCATGATTTGCGTAAATTTGTCATATTAACTAATAATTATCATATATCCCACCAAAAGGGCTTGCATTGCCGTGGCAGTCGCTTTGCTGCCGGGTGCGGGCGGTGCGCTGTGCGCCGCTGCCGCGACTGATGCGCCGGCTGCCGTGCAGACCGCACGCGCGGCCGCAGATGCCATTTCCAAAGCCGAACTGGTAAATCCCTCTTCCGTTAAAATCACCTACGCCGACGGGCATACGCTGCTCGTAGACTTTTATGGCGACAACATCTTCCGCCTCTTCCGCGACGATGCGGGAGGCGACGTGCGCAATCCGCAGGCACAGCCGCCGGCCGACATACTCGTGAAATCGCCCCGCCGCGATCTCGGCGCAGCCCTCGCAATCGACCAAAAGGCCTCTGCCGTGACCATCGGCACGCCCAAGGTGCTGCTCTCGTTTGACAAGCACACAGGACTGATGAGCGTATATAAAGCCGGAGAAGACACGCCCGTAGTGGCAGAAGCCGCACCTGCCGCAATCACCGAATCCAAGACTGAGCTCACCTTCGGCGCACGGGCAGATGAATACTTCTACGGCGGCGGCGTGCAAAACGGCCGATTTTCCCACAAGGGGCAGAAAATCGCCATCGAAAACACCAACAACTGGGTTGACGGCGGCGTATCTTCGCCCACGCCTTTCTACTGGTCCACTGCGGGCTACGGCGTGATGTGGCACACCTTTAAGCCGGGTACTTACGACTTTGGACAATCAGAGCCAAGCAAGGTGAAATTGCAGCACGCCGAGGGTTACCTCGATGTGTTCCTCATGGTGAACGACGGCCCCGTGGAACTGCTCAACGACTTCTACCAACTCACCGGACATCCCGTGCTGCTGCCAAAGTTTGGCTTCTACGAAGGACATCTCAACGCTTACAACCGCGACTATTGGACACCTGCCGAAAACGGTTTTATGCTCTACGAGGACGGCAAGCGCTACAACGAGAGCCAGACTGATAACGGCGGCATCAAGGAAAGCCTCAACGGCGAGAAAAACAACTATCAGTTCTCCGCCCGCGCCGCCATCGACCGCTATTTCAGCAACGACATGCCCCTTGGCTGGTTCTTGCCGAACGACGGCTACGGCGCAGGTTACGGACAGACCGCCACGCTCGACGGCAACATACAGAACCTGAAAGAGTTTGGCGAATACGCCCGCAGCAAAGGCGTGGAAATCGGACTTTGGACGCAGAGCGACCTCTATCCAAAAGAAGGCATTGAAGCCTTGCTGCAGAGAGACATCGTGAAAGAAGTGCGCGACGCCGGCGTACGTGTGCTTAAAACAGACGTTGCTTGGGTGGGCGCAGGCTATAGTTTCGGCCTGAACGGCGTGACCGACGTGGGAGAAATCATGCCAAAGCATGGCAATAACGCCCGCCCGTTCATCATCTCGGTCGACGGCTGGGCCGGCACGCAGCGCTATGCAGGCATTTGGAGCGGCGACCAGACAGGCGGCGACTGGGAATATATACGCTATCATATTCCCACGTTTATCGGCTCGGGACTTTCGGGCCAGCCCAACATCACGTCGGACGTGGACGGCATCTTCGGCGGCAAAAACCTGCCTGTCAACGTGCGCGAATTCCAGTGGAAGACGTTCACGCCCATGGAACTCAACATGGACGGCTGGGGCAGCAACCCCAAATACCCCGAAGCGCTCGGCGAACCCGCCACGAGCATCAACCGCTGGTATCTGAAGATGAAGTCGGAACTGATGCCCTACACTTACAGCATCGCCCGCGAGGCTGTGAACGGCAAGCCGATGATACGCGCCATGTTCCTCGACTATCCCAACGCCTACACCCTCGGCACGCAGACGCGCTACCAGTTCCTCTACGGCCCGAGCCTGCTCGTGGCGCCGATCTACAAGGAAACCCGCGCCGACAAGGAGGGCAACGACGTGCGCCACGGCATCTATCTACCCGAAGGCAAGTGGATTGACTATTTCAACGGCGACGCGTACGAGGGCGGCTGTATCCTCAACGATTACGCCGCGCCGCTCTGGAAACTGCCCGTATTCGTGAAGAGCGGCAGCATCATTCCCATGACGAAGCCCAACAACAATCCCACGCAGATACCGGCTGACTTCCGAGCATACGAGATTTATGCCGACGGAGAAACGGCCTTCACCGACTACGATGACGACGGCACGACACAGGAATACTTGCAAGAGAAATGTTCCCGCACCCTCGTCCAGACCAAGACGGAGGGCGACTTGCTCACCGTGGACATCGCCCCGGCCATCGGCGAGTTCGCCGGCATGGTGAAGAACAAAACGACCGAACTGCGCATCAACGTCACCGCCCAGCCCAAGAGCGTCAAGGTCAAGGTGGGCAAGAAGAAAGTGAAGATTGCAGTTGCCAAGACGCGCGAAGCATATGAGCAAGGGGAAAACGTGTGCTACTACGACCCGGCTCCCGAACTCAACCGCTTTGCTACGCCCGGCAGCGACTTTGCCACGGTGTCAATCAAGAAAAACCCGCAGTTGCTCGTGAAGATTGCGCCCTGCGACGTAACCGCCGAGCAGATTACTGCTACCGTCAAGGGCTTCGTCTTCGCACCCGCCGACCCCCTGCGCACCAAGACGGGCACGCTCGCCGCTCCCGAGGTGCAATTTGCCGATGACGACGTGAAGACTTACGAAGTTGCCCCGTCGTGGCAGAACGATGGCAAGGCCGATTTCTACGAAATAGAGTTCCAGGGCATGCGCTATACGGGCATTCGCTCCGGGAGGCTCGTCTTTGAAGACCTGCGCCCGGAAACGGCCTACGAGTTCAAGGTGCGTGCCGTGAATAAGGACGGCGCATCCGCCTGGACCACGGCGAGCGTCACCACGAAGAGCGATCCCTACGAATTTGCCGTTAAGGAAATCAGCGCACAAGCATCGACGCCCGACCAAGGCGGTAGCGAAGTGGAAAAACTCTTCGACTTCGACCCGCGCTCCTCGTGGCACACGGCATGGGATAAGCCTAATGCTACGCCCTTCGACCTCACACTCGACCTCCGCACTGTGAACACGCTCGAACGCCTCGACTACACGCCGCGCGAAGACACGGGCAACGGCACGCTGCTCAAAGGCTCCTACGCCCTCAGCACCGACCGCCTCGTGTGGAGCGAGGCGGCAAGACGCAGGCACGCTACATCCGCTTCCACATCACGGAGGCCGTGGGCGGCTTCGGCTCGGGCCAAGAGATGCACGTGTTCAAGGTGCCCGGCACGGAGAGCGTTTTGCAGGGCGACATCAACCGCGACAAGCGCATCGACGACAACGACCTCACGTCGTTCATGAACTACACGGGCCTGCGCACCGTGGACAGCGACTTTGAATATGTCAGCGCGGGCGACGTGAACAAGAACGGCCTTATCGACGCCTACGACATCTCGATCGTCGCCACGCAACTCGACGGCGGCGCGCATGCCTCGGCGACCGACAAGGCAGAAGGCACAATCGCCGTAACGCCCGGCAAGACCAGTTACAAGGCAGGCGACGAACTGCGCCTCACCGTGAGCGGCAAGGACCTTAAATGCGTCAACGCCCTCAGTTTCGCCCTGCCTTACAACACCGCCGAACTGGAATATCTGGGCATGGAACTGCTGAATATGAAGGAGATGGTAAATCTTACTAACGACCGCCTGCACTCCAACGGCCAAAAGGAACTCTTCCCCACCTTCGTCAATCGCGGCAACAACGCCCTGCTTGAAGACGGCGACCTCTTCGTCATTAAGTTTAAGGCCAAGAAGGCTGGCAAATACAACCTCAAAGCCATCGACGGCATGCTCGTCGACCGCAGCCTCGGCATCAAGCAGTTCTAAGACAATATTAATATTATATGCAATTAAGAGGGATGCGCCGCGCGGCGCATCCCTCTTGATTTGTATTTGCCTGTAAAAGCCAGGGTTATAGACGAATTGGCACAAATTTTAAACTCTCTAATTTATCCCTTCCCGCCTCCGACTTTTTACTTTCACGGAGCATTTTTTTCCTTTCTCCTTGAAGGTTTTCATTATCTGCGCAGAAAAAGTTTGTTACAAAGTTTGTAATACATGTTACAAAGTTTCTAACACATGTTACAAAGTTTGTAATACGTGTTACAAACTTTGTAACAAAAAATATCTTATAAGAAAGTAAAAACTTCCAAGGAGAACGGAAAAAACATCAAGGGATTAGGAAAAAATTGCTGCGTACAGAATTTTAACTGCCAATACTTAATAGCCCACGAATTACACGAAATTCGCGGGCTACAGCAATGGCGGCGCAAGGCAGAACTGAGGGGACGAAATTAGTCCGGGAGATTGCACAAGATAATCGGAACTTGAAAAGGATGGTGTCAGTGCAATCGTCCCGGACCACAAAAATGGGAAAACGCTTCTTCCCGAAAAAAAATTATAGAACTCAGCCTGCGGCTGGTTATAACATCTCAAATTTCTCTTTCAACTTGCTGAAATATCGGCGGCTGGCATAAATCTCTTGATTGTCGAAGGGAGCACAAAGGCGACAGCGTTGCGTAGTATTTTCCACTGCGGAGAGGTAATTGAGATTTACAATGCAACTGCTGCTCACGCGCACCAGGGCGGGATGTAGACGGAGGATATCGTCGGCAGAAGTGCCTTTGCGCAACTGATATTCGCTGCCATTGGTGAGGCAAAGCCGCCATGTGCGCGCCGTCTTATGATATTCAGTGTAGAGAATTTCTTCCACGGTGAGCAGTAACAGTTCGCTGACTGCCTGCACGGCAATCTTTCGCGGCGCGGCGCATTGCCGGTCGTTGCTATTCGTACCAACGCCGGGCGCAGACTTGACGGCAAGGAGGCGGTCTATGATGTCGTCGAGTTCCTTCTGCTTGTAAGGTTTCAGTAGATAGTCGAAAGCGGATCGGCGGATGGCATCGAGCATGTAGTGGGAAAAGCCCGTGTAAAACACCACGCGGAATGAGAAGGACAGGTTGCCTTGCAGGGAATCGATAAATTCGAGTCCCGTGCGCCCCGGCACCTCAACGTCGAGAAAAAGCACGTCGGGCTGCCGCTCCAGCAGCGGAAGGGTGGCATCGGAGTAGTTGGAAAAGGCAAAAACCTCGCCGATACAGGGATGTTTCTTCAAGTCTGCCACGAGCGCATCACGCGGACCTGCCTCGTCGTCCACAACAAAGGCGGTGAGCCGCGTCTGCGGCAAATGCTCTGACGGATTTTCTGTTCTCATAAAAGGGCGTTGGGTAATCTTAAAAAGAATCGCTGCAAATTTAATTGAATATTTTGTATATTAAAGGGTTGATAATCCCGCATATGCACCTAAACGGCAGTTCCGCATGCCTATTCGGCAAAAAGTATGGTATAAAATGCCTTAAATTTATTGCGCGGCGCCACGGGTTTTACGACACGAATCATATATTTTATAGGCAGGAAATGCGAGTTTTTCAGAAAATGCGTAACTTTGCCTGCGGTTAGAACAAAGGGGTGCCCGCAGCGACCTTGCGCCGACGGGCTGAGATTATACCCTCACGACCTGATGCAGTTCGTACTGCCGTAGGCATTGTGCTCACTCCGCAATCGCACGCCACTATTTTCTTAGCGATTGTCCTTGATTACTTAATCCCCACTCCTTTGTTCTTTCACACATCGTTTTAACTCATTAAAAGTGAAAGGATAAGCCTTATGAACATCTTTTTGAACGGCAAGCAGCAGCAAACGTCGGCAACGACGCTTGCAGAGTTGGTGGCTTCCCTCTCCCTGCCCGCAGCAGGCGTGGCAGCAGCAGTGGAAAGCAAATTAGTGAAGCGCACGGAATGGGAAACTTTCCCGCTCGCGGAGGGCATGCACGTCACGGTGGTGCGCGCCGTGTGCGGAGGATAGAGGACTTAACTTGTTTACTTGTTTACTCGTTTCACTTCGTGATTTTCGGCTGCACTCGGCATAGCCCGAACAAGTTCGGCTCTGCTCTCGCTTGCACGAAAATTTCCTTGTCAACTCGTTTACTTGTTTACTACATAATAAATAATCATACATGTCAGATTTAATCATTGCAGGACGGGCATTCAAGTCCCGCCTGTTTCTCGGTACGGGCAAGTTTCGCAGCAATGCCGAGATGCAAGCCGCCATTGCCGCCTCGGGCACAGAGATGGTGACCGTGGCGATGAAGCGGATAGAACTGGGCGACAGCGACGACGATATGCTCGCGCACGTGGTGCGTCCCGAAATTCAGTTGCTACCCAACACGAGCGGCGTGCGCGATGCCGAAGAGGCCGTGTTTGCGGCACAGATGGCGCGCGAGGCGTTTGGCACGCCGTGGCTCAAACTCGAAATCCACCCCGATCCGCGCTATCTCCTGCCCGACAGCACGGAGACACTCCGCGCCACGGAGATGCTGGCTAAGGAAGGCTTCAACGTGCTGCCCTATTGCCAGGCCGACCCCACGCTCTGCAAACGGCTCGAAGAGGCCGGCGCGGCAGCGGTCATGCCCCTCGGCGCCCCCATAGGCAGCAACCTCGGACTGCGTACGCGCGACTTCCTGCGCATCATCATCGAACAGAGCAGCGTGCCCGTCATCGTCGACGCGGGCATCGGCGCACCGAGCCATGCGGCGGAGGCCATGGAAATGGGCGCAAGCGCCTGCCTCGTCAACACCGCTATCGCCGTGGCGGGAAACCCGAGCGCTATGGCTGCGGCCTTCCGCAAGGCCGTGGAAGCAGGGCGCGAAGCCTATGAAGCCGGCCTCGGCACCGCCTCGCTCAACTTCGAGGCAGAGGCAAGTTCGCCGCTCACCGCCTTTTTATAATGAACGTTTGTGCAAGGCGAGCGCAGAGGCCAAGTTTACTTGGACTATGCCGAGCCGCCGCCAATTTTTGTGCAAGCGAGTGCAGAGCCGAACTTGTTCGGGCTATGCCGAGCGCAGCCGAAAATGTCAAGAAAAGGTGCATTTATATGAATGAATAAAAGAGGCCTCGCGATTAGGGACGTTTTGCAAAACGCCCCTGATTGGAAACCTCTGAAATCAAAAAAAATCTCTCTCAAAAAAAATGTTTTCAGAAGAACTGCTGAAATACGATTGGGACGACATCACGCGGCGCATACATGCCAAAACCGCCGACGACGTGCGCCGCGCTCTGGCAAAATCGCACTGCGACGTAGAAGACTTCATGGCGCTGATATCGCCCGCCGCCGAGCCTTTTCTCGAACCGATGGCGCAACTCTCGCGCCGCTACACAGAGGAACGCTTCGGGCGCACCGTCTCGATGTTCATCCCCCTCTACCTCACCAACTCCTGCACAAATTCCTGCGTGTATTGCAGTTTCCACGTGGCCAACAAGATGCCGCGCACAATCCTCACGCCCGAAGAAATGGTGCGCGAGTACGAGGCCATCAAGCGCCTCGGCCCATTCGAGAACCTGCTGCTCGTGACGGGCGAAAACCCCGCCAAAGCCGGCACCGCCTATCTTGCCAAGGCGCTCGACCTCGCCAAGCCCTATTTCTCAAACCTCAAAATCGAGGTGATGTTATCACCCGCGCGGCATGAAGTCGAACTTCGAGTGGCGCGTGAACGGCTTTGACCGCATGGGCGCGGCGGGCGTGCACTCTATCGGCATGGGCGTGCTCATCGGCCTTGAAAAGGAATGGCGCACCGACCTCACGATGATGGCCATCCACCTGCGCTACCTGCAACGCCGCTACTGGCGTACGAAGTACAGCGTGAACTTCCCCCGCCTCTGTCCCGCCGAGAACGGCGGCTTTCAGCCCAACTGCGTGATGACGGACAGGGAATTGGCACAACTCACCTTCGCCATGCGTATCTTCGACCACGACGTGGACATTTCCTATTCCACGCGCGAGCAGGCCGACTTCCGCAACCACATGGCTACGCTCGGCGTGACCACCATGTCGGCAGGCAGCCACACCGAACCGGGAGGCTATGCCACCCACACCGAAGCCTTGGAGCAATTCTCCGTGGGCGACGCCCGCAGCGTGCACAGCGTGGAGGAAGCCCTCAGGCGCGTGGGACGCGAACCCGTGTGGAAAGACTGGGACAGCAGTTTCGACAATCCTAAGATGAAGAGCCATGATGCAAGATAATGGCCGCTATGCCCGGCAGATGCTCCTGCCTGAAATCGGCGCGGAGGGGCAGGAAAAACTGCGCCGCGCCCGTGTGCTTCTTGTCGGCGCAGGCGGACTGGGCAGCCCCATCGCGCTTTATCTCGTTGGTGCCGGTATCGGCAGCCTCACGATAGTGGACGACGACGTTGTGAGCGTTTCTAATCTTCACCGTCAAGTGCTCTATGGCGAGGACGAAGTGGGACAGCCTAAGGCGGAATGTGCCGCGCGGCGCTTGCGCCGGCTCAACAGCGAGGTGCAAATACAGCCCATCGCCGCCCGCTTTACAAAAGACAACGCCGACATGGTGGCCGGCTACGATGCAGTGATTGACGGCTGCGACAATTTTGCTACGCGCTTCTTGATTGACGATGCCTGCCGCCGCCACGCCGTGCCTTATATATATGGTGCCATCTGCGGTCTCACGGGCCAGGCTTCCGTGTTCCACTACGGCGCCTCTCCGCGCAGTTACCGCGACCTCTTCTCCGAGGAAGCCTTGCTGCAGGCACCCCTGCCGCCGAAAGCCGTCGTAGGCCCCACGCCCGGCGTTGTGGGCAGCGTGGAGGTGCACCAGGCCCTGCAAGTGCTCATCGGTTACGGCGCGCCCCTTTGCGGCAAACTTTGGACCATAGATTTCAGCACGATGCTGACGCAAACCATCGAGTTTTAAGACATTTTATCCCCCCCAAAAAAGAAACGGCAACGCAGGCCAGTCCCCGCATTGCCGTTTTTTTTATTTATATATATAGTCCGAATTATTTTCAGAAAAGCCCCGGCTACGCATCAGCTGCCTGCCCGCAGGCGTTTCACGTTGAAATAATAGCGGTCGTTCTCCACGCCCGGCTCGTCGTATACCTGAATGATTTTTATAACGCCCAGCGCCTTGTTGCCGCGCCCGAAGAGGATAATGTCGTCGGCCTTGATATTCGCGATGCGCGGATTGCCGATCGCAGCCTCGAACGATGCCGTCAGCGAATTGTAGGTCGCTTCTGAATAGTTGAAGTTATTGTTGCGCGTAAAGAACACATCGGTATTTGTGCGCCATTCCCGCGTCATTAGCTCCGAGTTGCCTTCATCCACATAGGCATAAAGGTCAATCTTTGCCGAGTCCGTGAGCGATGTCATAAGCGGTCTGAAATCGGCGAAGCAATAGCCGTTTGGGTGTGTCTCTGTTTCATGTGCGTAAAGCGTGATAGCCGAAAGTTCCTCAAGCAGATAATCCCTCTGTATCACGCGCACCGTCACTTCCACGCTTTGCGTATTTCCCGCCGCGTTGAAGGTTGTGATAGTGAGGCGCACGCTTGCGCTATCCTTGCGCAGTATGGGTGCTTTATAATAATAGGTAAAGTCGAGTTCCTGCTGGTTGAGCGCCGAGTCGAGGAGCGTCATCTCGCCGCGTTCCGAGTCGCGCGAGGAGATGTGCAACCGCGTCAGGTTGCCGTTGTTGCTTTTCGACGTAATTCTTATTTCCTTATATTCGTTGCCATACACCCTCAGTTCCTGCCTGGCATCGGTGTAGAGCGTCACCGGCGTGGCGTCGTCCTCGTCATCGCAGGCGCAAAACAAGGGGAGGAACAAAAGGCAAAATATCCACTTTTTCATAGAAAACAAACGATGAGGGCGCACCGAAACGAAGCGCCCTCACTCTAATGATAGGTTAAGCTGTTTTTACTTCTTGAATTTGTAGGCACGGATCACAGCCTTTTCCGTAACATTGCTGCCAAGGAAGAGTTTCTCCCTCACGCGCTGCTTCGATACCACCTGGTAGTAGCGTGCTTCGGGGAACTGCTCCATCACCTTGTAGGCGGCCTTGTCGAGTTTGCCGAGGCTGCCGATGTTGCGGTCGTCGAGGCGCACGGTCTTTTTCTTCGTGCTGTTGTATACCTCGCCGTTTACGGTTTGGATATCGCTGATAAAGCCCAGATACGTGCTGTAGGTAATGCTGATTTCCGTCTCGCCAATGAACTGCAAATCGTTCATGAGAATGTGGAAGTGCGTGTAATCAGCAGTATACAGCCGTTTGTTTGTCGACGTGCCGCAGCCCACGAGCGTCAGCATCAGCAAGGCGACGGATAAATATTTGCAATATTTCATCATGGTGTGTACTCTGTTATAGTGTTGATGATAAAAAATAAGATTCGCCATATGAAGCAAGTTTGCTTCAAGCATATAGGCTTTTCAGCTTATCTGAAATAATAGCTGATAGTGAGGCGGAACTGCTGTCCAATCTTGCCCTTGCTGGCTTTGAGCGAATCGTAGGCGTCGCTTTCGTTGAAGTTAACGCCCTTATTGGCGAGTTCGGGGAAATCCTCAACATTTGCGGAGTAAACCACCTGTTCCTTGCTGCCGGGTTCCTTAAACGTATTCTTGTAGCGCAGGCGGGAGTCATATTGGCAAGAGATGCCATATTCCAGACCGATAGCCAAGGGCAGGTTGCCGATGAAAGCCTGCAGGCCGATGAAGGCACCGCCGCCAAGGAGCACGGACGACTTGCATACGTTGTTGTAGCCGTCTTTCATCTTGCCATCCTCGTCTTCTGCCTGGAAGTCATTGTAGAGAGAGTTGCGGCTCCAGCCGAGGGTTGCCTCTACGCCAGCATAGACGTCGAGGATATTCTTCGGGCTGAAGTGATAAGCCACGCCCGGCATGATGCGGTTTTCAGAGGTCACCACCTTATTCTTGTAGTTGGCCGTTTCCACCTTTTCGTTTTCGTCGTAGCCAGTGATGAGGTCGCCCTTCACAGTTTCTCTCTTGCGGGAGAATTCCAGGCCCATGCGGGCTTCCCACTTGTCCTTAAACATATATTTAAGGTTGATGAGGGGCAGCGGATCAATCTTGGTGTCCTTGTCGCCGATGGCCTTAAACATGTTGGATGTAGCACCGAGATAGATACCCCACGTACCGGCCTGCGGACGGTTGCCGGTAGTGATTTGGTTGCCGGTGGGATTGCCTTCAGTGATTTGCG
>SFPF01000089.1 GCA_004552155.1 Bacteroidales bacterium | reverse complement strand
TGAACAATTTTGTTGCTAAAAACTTTTGAATGCCTATAATTAACTGTTAATCATAGGCCTTACAACGATTTTAGCACCCAAATTGACCTATACGCCTAAGATACTTCGTTCAGATTGCCGTGAAAGTTCGGATAGAACAAACGCAACTGCGCCGCAAGGAATAGTCCCTGCGGCGCAGTTGCGTTTATAATGTTTTGATATTTTCGGCTAGCAGTAGGGGCGTTTTGCAAAACGCCCGCCGTGTGCGCCGAATGGCTAAATCAATAAGTCAACCATCTTCCGGGCGTTTTGCAAAACGCCCCTACTCGTGAGACCTTAATCGCTTGACGAAATCGTCGAATTAGTTTGCCAAAAGGCGTTTCACGGTGTCGGCAATGGCCTTGCCGTCGGCGCGGCCGGCGAGTTTCTTGGAGGCTGCGCCCATCACCTTGCCCATGTCTTTGGGCGACGTTGCGCCCGTTTCGGCAATGATGGCTTTCAGTTCGGCTTCGAGTTCCTCGGGCGTGAGCGCCTTGGGGAGGTATTCCTCAATGACGGCAGCCTGTGCGGCTTCTTCCTCGGCGAGGTCGGGGCGGCCCTGCTCGGTGTAGAGCGCAGCCGTGTCGCGTCCCTGCTTTGCCAGTTTGGCAAGGATTTTCAGGGCGGTGTCGTCGGCGAGCGTATCGTTTGCGCCCGGGGCGGTCTTGGCCTCGATGAAGTATTTCTTAATGTTGCGCAAGGCTTCCAGCCTTACCTTGTCTTTCGCCTTCATAGCGGCGACAATGTCTTTGCTTACTTGTTCAAAAAGTGCCATTTCGTATGTAGCGTTATGTTGAATTTTCTATTGTCTCGCTGCGCTCTTGCTGCTTAGGCGGTCGTAGTCTTCCTTGCTGCGCCGCGCGGTTGGCACGCGCTCCATTTCTTCGAGCAAAGCCTCGTTGCTGAGGTCGTCGGTGCCAATCAGGTAGATGCGGGGGCGGGGTTTCGCGGGCTTGCCGTATAGGTTGCCGTAGAACGAGATGAGGCGCTCGCCGCCGTCGGCCGAAATGATGTCGCCGGGCTTGGGGCGCTGCTCTTCCGCCTGCCGCTCCGCCTTGTCGTAGAGCCCGAAGCCGGAGGCGAGAATGGTAATCTTCACTTTATCGTCCAGTCCGTTGTCGGTGGCAAGCCCGTATTTGGTGATCACGTCGGGGCGGAACTTCCTCATAAAAGCGTCCAACTCCGAGAGTTCCTCAATGCTGAGTGGCTTGGCGTTGGAACTCGTGATGCTGATAATGATTTTCTTGGAATTGAAAATATCGTTGTTGTTGAGCAGCGGCGAATGGAGCGCAGCGTTGATGGCCTTCGTGACGCGTTTTTCACCCTCGGCATAGGCCGTGGACATGATGGCCACGCGCCCATTACGCAACACGGTGTCGACATCGCAGAAGTCAAGGATCATGGTGCCGTGCATGCAGATGATGTCAACGATGCTCTTCACCGCCGTAAGCAGCGTGTCGTCGGCGCGGCGAAAAGCGTTGTAAACGGAGAGTTCGGGATAGATATCGCGCAGCCGCTCGTTGTTGATGACCAGCAGCGCGTCCACTTCCTTGGCGAGGGCGTATACGCCGTCAAGCGCCTTGTTGATGCGCGGCGTAAGCTCGAAGAGAAAAGGAATGGTGACCACGCCGATGGTGAGAATGCCGCGCTCGCGTGCCTCCCGGGCAATGATGGGCGATGCGCCGGTGCCCGTGCCGCCGCCCATGCCGGCGGTGATAAACACCATCTGCGTTTGCTTGCCCAGCATGGAGCGCACAGCCTCGATGCTTTCTTCGCAGAGTTCCCTGCCTTTTTCGGGATTGCCGCCCGCGCCGAGACCCGGACCGAGCTGCACGCGGTCGGGCACGGGAGAGTCGCTGAGGGCTTTCTTATCGGAGTTGACAACGGTATATTGCACGTCCATAAAGCCCTCGCGATACATGTGCGCCACGGCGTTGCCTCCGCCGCCGCCCACGCCGATTACTTGGATAATGGCAGGCGTGTGGGCGTTGGCCAGTTCGATGATCGGTTCGTCAAAAGCGGGATTCGGCATATATTATTTATCCAAAGTTAATCACGGCGCCGGCGGCTGCGCTTTCAGGCTCGATGGCCACCGTGCCGAGGGCTTTCGCCTTGATATCGGCAAGCACTTCCTTGCTGCGCTTATAAGTAGGCGTAAGCTCCACCATGGAAATCACCTCTTCATTGTCGAGGTCGTCAAGTCCGAACAGATAGAACTTGGGACGGCGGCGCTGAATGCCTTTCTTGTCCGAACCGCCGTAGAACTGGTCGCGGCGTTCCTCGTATTCCTCCTGGCGCTCCTGCTCCTTCTGGCGGCGCTGTTCTTCCTCCGCGTCGAGCTTTGCCTGTATACCCGGCACATTGCTGATGCCGAAGCCCGTGGCAAGGATAGTGATTTTCACTTTCTTGTCAAGCGAGGGGTCGGTGGAAAGTCCCCACTTAGTTTCAACGTCGTCGTGGAACTTCGACATAAACTCATGCACCTCGTTCATCTCCTCCATCATCAGCGTGTCGCCTTCCTTTTCGGCGCAGAAAGAGATAGAGAGCAGCACCTTCTTGGAGTTGAAGATGTCGTTGTTGTTGAGCAGCGGCGAGTGGAGCGCGGCTTCAATGGCCTTGCTCACGCGGTTCTCGCCCTCGCCGAAGCCCGTAGACATGATGGCCACGCCGCCGTCTTTGAGCACGGTACACACGTCGCGGAAGTCGAGGTTGATGATGCCGTGCATCGTGATGATTTCGGCAATCGACTTGGCGGCAATCGAGAGCGTGTTGTCGGCCATCTCGAAAGCCGAGAGCACATTCAGCTCGGGATATATTTCGCGCAGCCGCTCGTTGTTGATAACGAGCAGGGCGTCCACGTGCTTGGCTATTTCCTCCACGCCATCGAGTGCCTGGTCAATCTTGCGGTTGCCCTCGAAGCGGAAAGGAATGGTGACGATGCCCACGGTGAGGATGTCCATCGCTTTCGCCTCGCGGGCAATCACGGGCGCGGCGCCTGTGCCCGTGCCGCCGCCCATGCCGGCAGTGATGAACACCATCTTCGTGCCGTCGTTGAGCATATTATGAATGCTGTCGATGCTCTCTTCTGCTGCCTCGCGGGCACGCCCCGGGCGGTTGCCTGCGCCGAGGCCTTCCTTGCCGAGCTGCAGGCGCACGGGGACGGGAGAGTCGGCAAGTGCCTTGCTGTCGGTGTTGCACACCACGAAATTCACGTCGTGAATGCCTTCGCGGTACATGTGGTTCACGGCGTTGCCGCCGCCACCGCCCACGCCGATGACTTTAATGATTGAGGGCGTGGTGGAGGGAATGCCCATATCTATAAGGATTTCGTTTTCGTCCATAGTTTCGATATTTATATAGTGACTATATATAATATATATATATTGTGTGCTCTTGCTTTATTCTTTCTCTTCAACGAGGTCGCCGAGCGTCTTTTTCATCTTGTTGAAGAACTTGCGGAAGCCCTCCGAGCGTTTCTTTTTCTTTTCTTCTGCAAGGCGTTGCTCCTCTTCGAGGCGCAGGCGTTCGGCTTCTTCCTCCTCGCGCTTGCGCTCCTCCTCTCTCAGGCGTTCTTCCTCTTCGAGGCGCTTGCGCTCTTCCTCAGCCTTTTGTTCCTCGGTGGGGAAGATTTGCGGCTGTGCCGTGCCGAGGTCGCCGCCGCAGCAGTTCTCCGTGCCCTTGTCGATGAGCGCAATGGCGGCGAAGAACGAGCCGTCGCGGTTGAAGTCGGGCACGTCTTTCGGCGGGCGCACTTGCAGGTTGATATTGCGGACAAAGCGTATCTTATCAAAACCCGTCACAGTCTCGAAAAGTTTCTTGATGTTGCGCATATTAGAAGCGCCGCCCGTTACGATGAGGCCGCCGATGAGCGACTCCTTCGTGTATTTGGAGAGCGTAATCTGGTTGTTGATGTTCATCACAATCTCCTCCTCGCGTGCCTCTACCAATCCGCAGAACTCTTCAAACTTCACGCTGCGGCCGTCGTTCAACTGAATGGCTGCGGCCTGCGTTTCGTCTTCGTTGTCCGCAATCGCCGTGCCGTACATCAGCTTGAGCTTCTCCGCCTCGTCGTCTTCGATTTGGAGCGACATGATGTCGCGGTTGATGTTTGCGCCGCCGAGGGGAATGGTGGCCAAATGGCGCAGGAGGTTGTTTTTGTAGACGGCGACGGAGGTCGTTTCTGCGCCCATGTCTATAAAGACGCAGCCCGAGCGGCGCTCCGACTCCGTGAGCATCGTGTCGGCAAGTGCCTGCACGGTGATGGGGAGGTCGGCAATGGCCACGTTCGCGCTGTGGAAGCAGTTGCGGATTTCCTCCTTGACCGACGAGTTTGCCACGATGTTGAGGTAGCGTCCCTCGATGCTCTCCGTGAGCATGCCCACGGGTTCGTTTTGCAACTGCGTGCCGAGCTTGAATGCGCTGGTACGGTTTTCGTCGCTGATGGAATCAATCATCTCTTGCGTCACCTCCATCTTAGAGCCGAGGTTGCGCACAATGGTGTTAGCCACGGTGTGCATGCCCATGCCGCCGATGCCCACATAGACGCGGCAGATGTTCTTTTGGAGTTTTTTCTCCAAGCGCTCCTTGATGTTGAGGATGCACTGCGACATCTTGTTGATGTTGTTGATGCGCCCCTTGCGAATAAAGGTTGTGGACGGCTCTTGCGCCAGTGCCAGCACCTTGATGCCGCCGTCGGGTTCTTTTTTACCGGCGATGGCCGTCACTTTTGACGAGCCGATTTCTATCGCCACAATGAAATTGTCCGGTGTTGCCATATATGCTTATTTTTTTGTTTTTCGTTTTTTGCAGATAATTTGGTTGGGGTGCTCCACGTTGAGGGCGGTGTATTTGTTCCAGCCCACCTGCGGCATGACCTTCGCATAAAAGTTCTTCAAGTTTTGGAATTTGCATTCGAGGCTGTCTGCCGTGCCGAAGAAAATCACTTGGTCGCCGTAAATCTGCTCAATCTGATTGTCCCAAAACTCATTGTTCTTGAAATAAAGCCCGAAGCGCACGAGATGCTTTTTGGCAAAGTTGCGGTCGATGTCGCCCGTCGCCACCACGAGGTCCGCCACATAGCCTTGCGGGTTCATGGCGTTGCCGTTGGCGTCGAGGTAATAGTTGTCGCCGTCCTTGCTCATGACGCGCAGCAGCGGCAAGCGTTGCTCGATGAGCACGTTCACGGTGTTGCCGCTCGTTTTGTAGCACACCACGGAACTGATAAACGGGTTCTTTGTAAGCGCCTCCTCAATCTTCTGGCAACTGATTTCGTTCATCGGCCGCCCCACGGGGTACAGGCGGGCCTTCTGCAACAGCCGCTCTGCTTCCGATGCGGTGATGAAGCCCGCGTGCAGGCTGTCCGCCACGGTGAACGTGGCGCGGCGGCAGATGCTGCGGTCGCTCTCGCCGCTCAGCCTGATAAAGGCAAAGATGAGGTAAGCGCCGAGGCAGGCAAGCAGAAGAAGTTTTCCAAAAGTTTTCATGTAAACCCGTTTACTGGTTTGCTAAATATTTTTCTTTAAGGATTTCGGTAAACAAGGGGGCATAGTCGTCCACGTCGCCTGCGCCGAGCAGGATTAAGACGTCGAAATCCTCGTTCTTGATAATGGCGGGCAGGTTTTTCTTCTCTACGATGCGCTTCTTCATATCGGGGCGCAGGCAGTCGAAGATGATTTGGCTCGTCACGCCGGGAATGGGTTTCTCGCGGGCGGGGTAGATTTCCGTGAGCAGCACCTCGTCGAGCAGCGAAAGGCTGTCGGCAAAGTCTTTGTAGAAGTCGCGGGTGCGGGTGTAGAGGTGCGGCTGGAATATCGCCGAAATCTTGCGCCCTGCAAAGACCTCGCGGATAGAGAGGATGCTCTGCCTGATTTCTGCGGGGTGGTGCGCGTAGTCGCTGAGGAATACGATGCGGTCGGTTTTGAGTTTGAAGTCGAAACGGCGGTCAACGCCGCTGAACGTAGCCATGGCCTGCCTGATTTCGCCTGCGCCTGCGCCGGCCAACTGAGCCAAGGCCATTGCGGCGATGCCGTTTTCAATGTTTACGCTCACAGGCACGCCGAGCTCAACGTCCTTAATCGGTTCGATGGGCGAAACGAGGTCGAAGACGATGCGCCCGCCTCCGATGCGCACGTTCTCGGCGTGGAAGTCGCCCGCCTCGCGCGAATAGTCGTAGCGGCGCACGCCCTCTTGCAGGCGTTCCTTCATCTTCAAACCGCGATGCACCACGAGTGCGCCTTCGGGACGAATGAGCGAGGAATAATGCGCGAAGCTTTCCAGATAAGCCTCCTCCGTGCCGTAGATATCGAGGTGGTCGGCATCGGTGGCCGTAATCACCGAGGCGTAAGGACGCAGATGATGAAAAGAGCGGTCAAACTCGTCGGCTTCTATCACCACGAAGTCGCTTTGTGCGTTCAAAAGGTAGTTCGTGCCGTAGTTTTTTGTGATGCCGCCGAGGAAAGCGTTGCAACCCACGTGGCTTTGATGCAGCAGATGCGCGGTCATAGCGGTCGTGGTGGTCTTGCCGTGCGTGCCTGCCACGCAGAGGCCGCGCATGGAGCGCGTCAGCGTGCCGAGCAGTTGCGCGCGCTTTTGCAACTCGAAGCCGTTTGCCTTGAAATAATTCAGTTCCTTATGGTCCTGCGGAATGGCAGGCGTGTACACCACCAGCGTATGCTCCTTGTCGCGGCAGGCGGCAGGGATAAGGTCGGGGTTGTCTTCGTAGTGGATATCTGCACCCTCGGCGCGGAGTTTTTCCGTGAGGGGGCAGCTTGTGCGGTCGTAGCCCGCCACGATGTAGCCTTTGGAAAGGAAGTAGCGTTCCAAGGCACTCATGCCGATGCCGCCGGCACCGATGAAATATATGGATTTGAAATTCATTGTCTATCGTTTTTCCGCCAAGGCGATGACGATGTCGGCGATGTCGTCGGCGGCGTTGGGCTTGGCCAGTTTCAAGATGTTTTCGGCAAGCGATTTCAACTTTGTGTCATGTGCGGCGGGCGTTGTCGTCGGGCACATAGATGGCGGCGTCCTTTTGCACGAGTGCCAATGCGTTTTTTGTCTGATGGTCTTCCGATACGTTAGGCGAGGGCACGAGGATCACGGGCTTGCCCAGCAGGCAAAACTCGGAGATGCTGCCCGCGCCGGCTCGCGAGATAACGAGGTCGGCGGCGGCGTATGCCGTAGCCATGTCGGAGATAAAGTCTGAGAAATAGAGGTTGTCGGGTTTGCCTCGGCGGCTCATCTCTTCGTTGATTTCTGCGCTGTAATATTTGCCCGTCTGCCAGATAAACTGCACGTCGGTCTGCGCCTTGATAAGCGGCAGGTTGCCGAGCACGCTCTCGTTCATGGTGCGTGCGCCGAGCGAGCCGCCAATCAGCAGCACCGTGCGCTTGCCCGGTTGCAGGCCGAACGTTTTCACAGCTTCTTCCTTCGTACATTTTGGCGCGGCAAGACCTGCACGCACGGGGTTGCCTGTCAGCAGAATGCGGTCGGCAGGGAAGAAACGCTCCATGCCGTCGTAGGCAACGCATATTTTCGCGGCTTTCTTCGCCAGCAGCTTATTCGTCACGCCGGCGTAGGAGTTTTGTTCTTGCAGCACGGTGG
>SFPF01000002.1 GCA_004552155.1 Bacteroidales bacterium | reverse complement strand
CAAGCGCGGCAGGTTTTTTTTATTTGGGTTCGAGCACCACTATCAGCAAGATAGTTTTCATTATCCGCAAGATAGTTTTTACTATCAGCAAGATAATTTTTCCGCTCATATAAGATAGTTTTTGTTACAAACTTTGTAACATGTATTACAAACTTGCTAACATGCATTACAATGTTTGTAACATGTATTAGAAACTTTATAACAAACTTTCTCTGCGCAGATAGTGAAAACTATCACGGGTTTAGGAAAAAATATTCAAGGACTTAGCAAAAAATATCTGCCTTAAACTGCGGAGCGGGTAAGCAGGGAGTCGGACTTTCCAAGGCAATTGGGCTATGAATGGTTGTGATGGGTTTGCACTTCAAACCATTCAGCCATATTCTTCTAATATACAGATAGATAAGCGCAACACTGAAGGGTTGAAAGGTTTTTTTGGCTAAAAAAATGCGTATAAGAAGTGCTTTTTTGCATGCGGCTTCGGCATCTGACGGCAGAGCAGGTAACATAAAATAGCATGAAAAAGTTAGACTATATGCCACACAACACCTTTTCGACAGAGATTATTGCGTACTTTTGCAAGTAAATTTCACAAATCAGGATGGAAAAACTTGTATTCGACCGCAGCGTCACAAACGCGCTGAAAATCGCCGCCGCGATATGCGTTGCCATTTTCCACCATAGTTATTGCGTATGGTGTGGCACCATTGAGGTTTTCTCGTTCAGTTACGCAGCAACCTCAAAGTTAGCAAGCTGGGGCATAGCCATCTTCTTTTTCTTCTCGGGCTATGGACTTATGGAAAGCGAACAGCGAAAGCCGTTGGCAACTTTCGGCTGTTTCATGCGTCGAAGAATCCTTAAAATCTATGTGCCCGTATTACTCGTCACCCTCCTATGGTTACCTTTATATCAACCAGTAGTTGCAGGAACACCTGAAACTTGGGAACAGGTGGCAGGATATATCGGCAGGGTCGTTTCCACGCTCTTTTGGAAATGGGGCGACAGCGCATTATGGTTTATTAGAAGCCTGCTGCAACTGTATTTGGTATTCTTCTTTTTCACGAAACTTCTGCGCAAAAACAAGCAGGCCGCGGCATGGGCTTTGATGGTGGGAGGGACTTTGGCTATTTATCTCATGAAATGCACCTCCAACGAATACCAAGCCATATCCATTCCGCTATTTGGCATCGGAGCCTTTGCTTCATACTACAAGCACAAGATTGTTCGCAGACTCCACCTTTCGCTGCTGCCTTTGGCTGCGTGCTGCGCCCTCTACGCGCTTCTGCATGGCGATTCGGGCATCACAGCGCTGCTCCTGCAGAATTACGGATTTGTAGGCATTATGATTTTTGTATGTTCGAATTACGAACTCAAACTGCCTAAGGTGCCGCTTCTGGGAGACCTATCATTTGACATCTACCTTGTGCACAACAAGATTTTGGAATATACCTTCCGATTTCAAGGGTGCGGCCTCCCTCTCGGGTGGTTTGCCGCGCTCACGCTCGTGTTTTCGGGCGCATTTTATTTATTGAGAACCAGAGTTATGAAACTTGCACGGCTTTCTTAATTTGGGGCTGCGCTCGTTTTATTTACGAATGTTTTTTAGCCCACGAATTTCACGGATTTACACGAAACATGCTCAATTATATTAATGGCGACCTGATCGGTCGCACGAATTTTCACTAATCAAAGCATTGTATTAGAGATTTTTGCTTCGAGATTTTCGGCTGCGCTCGGCAATATGAGCAAGCTCTATTTCTTGACATTTTCGGCTGCGCTCGGCATAGCCCGAACAAGTTCGGCTCTGCGCTCGCTTGCACGAAAATTGCACTCGCTTGCACGAAAATTCAAAGTAAGGAGGCACATCCCGAGCGGGACGTGCCTCCTTGTTAATAATGAGAGTGGGCGATAGGGTTTGTACTATCTCTTCAAGAGTTTGTGGGTGCGCAGGGTGCGCTTGCCGTCGGTGAAGGTGACGAGATATGTGCCTTGCGGCAGGGCCTTGAGCGGCAGGACGGCGGAACCGCCGTGCACTGCGGCACTGGCCACCACCGTGCCGCCCATATCGGTGGCGCGGACTTCGCTCACGCTTTCGGGCACGCAGGTGCAGAGGGCTGCTTCAAGGGCGCGGTCGTAGCGCACAAGGGCAGCATCGGCCGTAGCTGCCGAGGGCGGGGCGGCAATGCCGGAGGCCGTGCCATTCACGGCGGAGAAGCGCAAGGTGTGCGTGTAAGTGCCGTAAGAGGGGCAGAGGTACTGGTTGATGGTGCCCGGTCCGCAACTGCCGTTGCCGAGGCCGCGCTGCATATAGTCGAAGTGGGCGTAGACTTCGGGCTTCATCTCCACGTTCCACGGGTGGCTTTCGGGCACGAAGTAGTCGGGTTCGTTGAAATGGAGCAAGGAGAAGGACACGGGGCCGGAGGTCTCTACGCGGATTTCGTCGGCCGTCTGCGGGTTGCGCAGGGTGAGCGAGCGGAGGTCGAGGCGGAGGCCCATCGACTGCGGGTGGGCGTACATCTCGAAGAGGTCGGTCACGGTGGTGGTGTAGCGGCCGAGATAAGAGCCCTGGCAGCGGTCGACGTAGTTTTCCCACGGGCCACGGCCGTAGTACGACACGTCTTCAAAGCCTGCGGGGAAGCGCATATCAAGCCCGATGCGGCGCAGACCCGACTTGGCGGGCGAATAACTGACCTTCATGTCCACCACGCCCATGGCATAAACTGTGTAGACAGCCACGTAGGGGCAGGCGTCGTCGCTAACATTGACCGTCACGGTGACGGTCTGCCCGTCGGCAGCGCGGGAGGCGGTGACGGAGGCTGAGGAGATTTCGGCCGTGAGGTCGCCGAAATCGTGGTTGCCGTAGGGGCTTTCGTTTTCAATCCAGCGCACGTTGCTGTAAATGGGCTGAGATCGTTGGCCACAGTGCGGCTGCCATCGGCATTGTCGGTCAAGGTGAGCGGGGTTGCCGTTTCGCCGACAGCGGGCAGGGCTTCGGGGCGCGGCTGGAGGGTGAATTGCGCAGAGGCGGTTTCGTAGCCTGCCGGACACCACGTCTGTTCCTCCTCGAGGTGCAGGCTCACGTTGAGCATATATTCCTTAGAGGCATCGGAAAGCGGCGAGGTGTAGGGAACGGTGAGCGTGGCAGAGGCGCCCGGTTCGACGGCGGGCACGGAAAATTCGCCGCGCTCTATTTCTTCGCCGTTGGCGAGGAGGGCGTAGCGGAGCTTCTGGCCGGCGAGCGTGGCGAAGACGTTCTTATTGGTAAGCGTGAGGGCGTGGCCTGCTGCGTCGTCGTAGGCAAAGCCGGCGTTTTGGTACACTTTCTTAACCTCGGTGAGCTTAGCCGTCCAGGCGCGGTCGGCTGTGATGATGCCGTTGTTCACGAAGTTGCCCTGATGCGGGCCGGGGTAGTCGTAGCCCGTCATGTATTTGGGGAAGCCGTTGACGGTGAGGTTGCCCGAGAGAATAGCCTGCGGGTCGTAGATCGACTGGTCCACCCAGTCCCAAATGCAACCGCCGATGCCGAGTTTGCTGTTCTCGATGATGTCCCAATATTCCTTGAGGTTGCCTACGCCGTTGCCCATGGCGTGGGCGTATTCGCACATAAAGAAGGGCTGCGTCCCGCTGTTGCTGGCCGACTTGCTCTGCACGTAGGAAAGTTTCGGGTACATGATGGAATGGATGTCGGTCCACTGCGTGGTGCCGGCGTTGGTGGAGCCTTCGTAGTGGATGGGGCGCGGGTCGAGGGCGCGGGTGGCATTGTAGGCAGCGGTGAAGCCTACGCCCACGCCGCTCTCATTGCCCAAAGACCAGAAGATGACGGAGGGGTGGTTGCGGTCGCGCAGGACAGTGCGCGTGCTGCGGTCGGCGAACTGCCCCGTCCACGACGACTTGTTGGAGATGGCGCCGTAGTTGCCATTCTTGTTCCAATCCTTATGGCATTCGAGGTCGAACTCGTTCATGACGTAGATGCCGTAATAGTCGAACATGGCGTACATCTTGGCCTGTCGCGGATAGTGGCTGGTGCGCACGGTGTTGACGTTGGCTTGCTTCATGAGCACGATGTCTTTAATCATCGTTTCCACGTCGATGCTGCGGCCGCGGAGCGGGTGGGTGTCTTGCGTGTTCACGCCCTTGAAGAAGACGCGCTTGCCGTTGATGAGCACCACGCCGTCGGAGATGCGGACGTCGCGGAATCCGTAGCGGGTAGAGAAGGCCATTTCCTCCGCGTCGCTCTCGTTCATCTGGCGAATGGCCACGGTGTAGAGCACGGGCGTCTCGGCCGTCCAAAGGCTGAGGTCGCTCACGGGAATCTCAACAGAGAAGTCTTTTTTGAGGTCGGCTGCGGTGTAATCCACGGAGGCCGTCTGGGTTGCCACGGTTTCGCCCTCGGGCGAAATCAGCGCCACTTCCACCTGCTTGGTGCCGGCGCGGCGCTCGCGGTTGTCAAGCGTCATGGCCACGGAGAGCGTGCCGGAGGTGTAGGAGGGGGCATCGAGGGCAGCGGTGATGTAGTGGTCGCGCACGGCAACGGCCGGCGTGGCATAGAGATAAACGTCGCGGTGGAGACCCGACATGTGGAACATATCCTGGCCTTCGAGATAAGAGCCGTCGCTCCAGCGGAACACCTGCACGCAAATATTATTTTCGCCCGTGCGGAGATAGGCTGTGAGGTCGAACTCGGCATCGTTGTTGCCGCCCTGCGTATAGCCCACATATTGCCCGTTGAGCCACACGAAGGCTGCGCTATACAAGCCGTCGAAGTGGAGGTAGACGCGCTTGCCCGTTTCCCAGCCCTCGGGCAGGGTAAACGTGCGGCGGTAAGAGCCGACGGGGTTGTCGCCCACGCCCTCAACCTTATTGGCGATGTAGGGCGGATTGTCCACGAAAGCATATTCTACATTCACGTACAGCGGCAGGTCGTAGCCTTTCATCTCCCAGCAGGAAGGCACTTCGATTTCGTCCCAGCCATCAGTATTGGCATCATCGGCATAAAAATCTTCCTTGCCGGGACGCAGCGAAGGCTCGGGCACGAACTTGAACTTCCACACGCCATTGAGCGAGAGGTAGTCCGCCTTTTCGGGCGTGAGCCAAGGCTTGTCGTAATTGACGTCGGCACGCATGGCGGCGGAGGTGGCGTAAGGAATATAAGTGGCATGGCCATCTTCCTTATTATCCTTATAATAAGTCTCGTCCTCCCATTCGGGGCGCACTTCTTCCGACACCACGGCAAGACGGAAGCGCGCGGCTTCAGCCGTGGCATCGGTAGTGGTTTTGAGGTTTGACTCGCCATCCTCGGTGAGGTAGTATTTCGTAGAACGATTCAAGGCATATATATTATATACGCCCTTCAGCCCTTCCACCTCGGTGAAATAATAATTCTGATTAGCATTGGTGCTTTGAATGGTGTAGATGAGCGGCACGCGGTCGCCGTTGAGATTACAGTCGAGGGCGAGACCGCTAAGCCGGGCATTGACGAGCATCTGGCTCTGCTTGCCCTCTTGCAGTTTCCACATCTGCGCCGTGGAGCTGCCATCGGGCTCTTCGGGAAAGAGGTAAGCGCCGGCGGCGGTATTCTGCTGGATAGAATAGGCCTTTCCAGAGGTGTAGCCGATGAGTTGGAAGGTAAGTCCCGTGACGGGCACGCTGAGGGGATAGTCCGCGTCGAGCGTCTCAAAGGTAAAGAAAGTGCTCTCGTCGGCGGCATCGGTCATGACGGGCGTACCGTCGGCAGCGATGCCGAGGGCCTGATCCTTATTGGCGGCATTGAGCAGGCGGTAGGCATCGTCCACGCCGTCGACGCGGGCGATGCCGAGAATTTGGTTGGCATTGGTGGCATCGGCCGTCCATTGCACGGGGTGACCCACGCCGGGCGCCATGTCGAAAGCGAGGCGGGCCTTGGGATTGATGAGCATGAAGCTACTACCGCGCCCTGCGGCGTGGAGCGTCCACTGCTGACCAGCATCGCCATCGGCGGGAGCGGCATAGAGGATTTGCGCGTCCTTAGCGGTGGCTCCGCCATTGGTGAGGGCTTTGCCCGTGGCGCGGTGAATGATGCGGTAGAGCCTGCCCGTCTGCGGCGGGTCGGCAGCGAGGGCGGGAAGTGCAGCGGCGAGGCCGAGGCACAGGGCAAACAGGGAGGCGAGAAGTTTGCCGGAGAAGGGGGATTTTGTCATGGAATTAGTCTGTTTGGGTTGTTTTTTTATAGGCTTTGCATATCGTTGAGTTTTTTGTAATAGCCATTGAGTGCAATCAGTTCCTCGTGCGTGCCGCGCTCCACAATCTCGCCCTCATAAAGCACGCAGATTTCGTCGGCATTCTTAATCGTGCTGAGACGGTGGGCAATGGCTATGGTGGTGCGCGACTTCATAAGGCGCTCCAATGCTTCCTGAACGAGGCGCTCTGACTCTGTGTCGAGCGCAGAGGTAGCCTCATCGAGAATAAGAATGGGCGGGTTCTTGAGAATGGCGCGCGCAATGCTGACACGCTGTCGCTGTCCACCAGAGAGGCGTCCGCCCCGGTCGCCGATCATCGTATCATAACCCTTCTCCGACTCCATGATGAAGTCGTGTGCGTTGGCTATCTTGGCTGCCTCAATGACTTGTTCCATCGTGGCGTGCTCCACGCCGAAAGTGATGTTGTTGTAGAAGGTGTCGTTGAAGAGGATAGCTTCCTGGTTGACGTTGCCAATCAGCGTGCGGAGGGCGGAGATGGACACGTCCTTCACGTTTTTGCCGTCGATGAGCAGTTCTCCCTCTTTCACGTCATGGTAACGCGGCACGAGGTCGACCATGGTGGACTTACCCGAGCCCGACTGCCCCACGAGGGCGATGGTCTTGCCCTTGGGCACCGTAAGGTTGATGTGCTTGAGTACCTTGCGGCCTTCAACGTAACTGAACGACACGTCGCGGAACTCGATGTCGCGCTCGAACCCCTCCAAAGGCAGGGGCGATACAGGATCCTTGATGGGATTCTCTGCCTTCAAAATCATGTCGATACGATCCATGCTCGCCAAACCGAGCGGTATGTTGTAAAATGCCTTAGAGAACTCTTTGAGGGGATTGATAATAGAATAGAGTATCACCATGTAGAAGATAAACATGGAGGCATCGATGGGCGAGGAACTGTTAAGAATGAGCGCGCCGCCGAACCACAGCACAATCACGATGACGCACGTGCCGAGGAACTCGCTCATGGGGTGGGCGGAAGTCTGGCGAATAACCATTTGGTTCATCGCCGTGCGGAAATCATTGTTGATCTTGATAAAGCGCTGCAGCATTTTGCTTTCGGCAATGAAGGCCTTAATGATGCGCAAACCACCGAGCGTCTCGTCGAGCTGCGACATGATGTCGCCCCACTGCGACTGCGCTACGACCGACTGGCTCTTAAGTTTCTTGCTGATAACGCCCATCACCCAACCGGCAAGGGGCAGCACCACGATAACGAAGAGCGTGAGCTGCCAGCTGACGCTGAAGAGGGTGATGAAGCATACAACGAGGGTGATGGGATTGCGGATAAGCATGTCGATAGAGCTCGTGATGGAGCCTTCCACGGCAGAGACATCGGCACTCATGCGGGCGATGATGTCGCCCTTGCGCTCATCAGAGAAGAAGCTCAACGGCAATTTGAGCACCTTGGCGTAGACCTCGATGCGGATGTCGCGCACGATGCCCGTGCGCAGCGGCACCATTACGGCCGAGGACGCGAAATAACCCGCCGTTTTGAGCAGCGTCATCAATATCAGAATAAGCCCCATCATGATGAGCGTAAGGAATGCGCCATAGTGGCTGATGATGTAGCTAATCATGTAGTATCCGTTGTTGACGAGCACGTCCTTGCTCAGGTTATGGATATCCATAGGAATGTACTCGTAAGTAGCGGAATCTATCTTAAACAGAATATTCAGGATAGGTATCAACGCCATGAAAGAGAACACATTGAGCCACTGCGACACGAAGTTAAGAATCACTGCCCACGTGAGGAATTTGCGATAAGGCTTCATGTAGCGCCCCAGCAAAGAGAAGAATTGTTTTACCATTTATTGTTATTTATATTTATATGAATTACTATGAATGATGGTGTGTCAATGCCCTCCATATTTGCTTTTTAGTAATCCCGAGAGATTTATGCTTTCCAACGAGTGTTAGGAGTGTTACAAAAGGAGTATGGGAAAGATGCCAATTTGTTATCACAGACACCCGATAATTCAGCACATTTACCAGATGTTCTTTTTGAGGAAAGTCGGAGGCGCGTATGATTTTCTCAGTTCCTTCTATGTATTGTTGAGACGCCTGCAGTTTGGGAATAATGTTTTCATTATCCTTCGATGAAATATTTTCCCCGCTCTGTCTGAAATGTACAAGACACCGACTATCCGAAGCTATTCCGCCAAGTTCTGAAAATCGATAGATAGAAAGATAGTCAGCATACCAAGCAAGCGGCAGATTGGCATATCCTCCACACTCCGTAAGCCGTTTGCGGCGATAAAAGAACTCAGAAATTGTTTGATAACGATAATTATTACACACGTGCCATACGTAATCTATAGTTGTTTCCCACACAGGAGAAGAAGGGTAAAAACCTGTCACCTCCCCGTCTTTATTAATGTAAGACACCCGTGAGCGAAACACGTTGGTCTTCGGAAATTTTGCGGCCAAAGCCAACATGCTTTCCACAAACTGCGGGTCGTAGAGGTCATCGTCGCACAAGAGGCAAAAATACTCGCCATGTGAATATTCCAAACACCTATTCCAATTGTTTGCGGGATCGTTTTTGCCAACATTCTTTTCATTTTCAAAATATCTGATACGGCTATCGCCAAACTGCTCAACTATGTCCCTTACTGGATATGGCGAACAATCATTGACAATAACGACTTCAATATTTGTATATGTCTGCCGCAAAAGAGACGTAATAGCCTCTTTCAAAAAAACAGTCTTAAAGGCTGGTACGCCAATACTAACCAACGGTTGATTTGCCATTGTTCAAATATATTTGATTCCTAATATCTAAGAAGTCGTCCACACGTACATGCTTTTTCATCATTTCAAAAGCATTCCTTGATAGATTATCCTGCAAATTGGCATCGTGCAGCAAAATACTCATCGCCTGCGCAAATTCCATCGGGGTATCGGCAATTAAGCAATTTTGCCGATGAATGGCATTTAAGCCTTCGCATCCTTTAGAGGTCGTAACAAAAGGCGAAAATGAGGACACGGCTTCGAGTATTTTTATTCTTATTCCCGAGCCAATTCTGATCGGGATAATCGAAATTTTCCCATTCAAGAAAGACGCGAGATCTTCTATGAAACCAGGGAATACAATTTCGGGGTTATTTTGCGTTAATGCCCAACGTATTTTACTGTCCCAGTTTCCTACTATATATACCTTAAAGGGATCAGCCTCCAATTTTCTCAATATCGGCAACACTTCGTGACAAAACCAAATCATCCCATCGGGATTAGGCGTATGACCGCCGCTACCCACAAACACAAAGTTCTTAGACTCTTTGAACTTTATCGTTTCAGTCGTTGAAGTAACTGTTATGGCTGCTGGCGAACAGTGTATACTCAAATTTGGAAGAAAGCCTTTCAAAATTTGCTTGTCAACTTCTGAAAGAGTAATTATATCATCATACTGAGACAAAGCATGAAGTTCCATAGATTTCCTTAGCTCGTACTCAATATAGTCTTTCATTTTCTTTTCCTTGAACAGATTCATTTCGTTTTCAATTCTGATGAATCTCAATTCATGATGCACAAATATTTTACGCACGTTTGAGGGTAGAATATAGACTAAGGGTAAAAGTTCAAAAAATTCCACTTGAATAATATCAAATCCCTTATTCACTACATTGGCCACATACTTGCAATAATCTGAGGTAAGATAATCGTTGTTAGCAAAAAGCATAGAATGTGCTCTAACGAAATCATTCTCAACACGATTATTATTAAGCATCAAATATTTTCTTCTACGCCGACTGATTTTTCTTTCCATGGATGAGGCTACGGAACGGAAAAACTTACAGGCTATACGTGTGTGTAATTTCATATAACTGAAATCTTCCGGCTTAACTTTTTTCTGTATTCTCCTATGGTGGTATACAGTAATATTGCCCAATGCCTTTTTCAGCAAATCAACGTTCATTGCAGCCTTCTCTCCCTCTGTTGTAAGCAAGAGCGATACTTCGTGCTTTTCTTTGAGGCTGCGAAGCATCGTATAGACAGCCTGGTTGCCACCAGAGTCCAAAGGATATGGCACATATGGCAAAATAAACAATATTTTCATATGCAAAATTATTTGGTTTGATAGGGGTTGTATTATATAATAAGCTGGTTATCTACGTTTGTCAAGCTCTTCGTTGCGGGTATAAATAAATTTTTTAGAAAACTTGCGGGCGAATATGGCAGAGCATTCGGCAAGATAGGCGGCGTCAGCCTCTTGCCACACATAGGGTGAACCGCGCTGCCAGTCGATGGCGCGGGCTGCTGCGCGTATCATGTCGTCGTCAGCACAGGCTATATTATTGCGAAAATCGGAATTCCACAGAACTGTCTGAACAAAGATTTCATCGGGACACAGCGTATGGGCGAAGCGTGCCAGTATTTCGGATTTTCGGTTAAGCAGATATTGGCAGAAGGCGTGCGTGATGCTCACCCATTGGCTACCTTTGCGGAACTCCCAATCGGCGCGGCGGCGAAAGCCCGTGGCTTTTTGCAGCAAGAGGAAAAGGTTGCGCAGGGGCGCGGTGAAAAGGTGGACGGCAGTGCCCTTATCTTTCAGGTGCTTGGTGAAGAGATAGTAGCGGCCCACCTTGCGCCGCAAGTCTTTCTCATGCCCCGCGCCGTTCCAAAAGTGGACGAACTCCTTGCCGGCGTTTCTCTCGAAAAAGCCGTGCAGATAGTCCTGGCTTTTGATTACCTGGTCTGTACCCGAAAGCAGATGGTAGTACTGATACGGGCCGCGCTTGAAAGCCGTTTCGAAAAGCAGGAGTTCGGTTTCTACCAGACTGATGTCGCCCCAATACACGGCATTCGGGTTCGGCACGAGGTAAAATCCAGCGCGGCAGGCGCGATAGCCGGCAAATTGCCCAAGCATTGCCGCCGAGCGGGCATCTATATGCAGATAGATGTCGTTGCGCTCATCGTCCAACTGTTGCAGCAAGGCGGCGAGCACTCCGGGTTCGTTGTGGGCAATGATGAGAAATGCGTGTTTCATCGCTCCTTTGCGTTAAGCTGTTCGAGGAAATCGCGCAGGCGCGTGTCCTCGTAGATATAGCCTTCGGAAAGCAAGCGGTCGCGGACGTGCGTGCCTACCACGCGGTCGTATTCCTCGGCCAGTTTGCCTTCTTTGTAGAGTTTGTAGAAATAGCGCCAATGGCGGCCGCCGTGGCGGCCCTTATGCTGCTCGAGCTGTTGGCCGCCGTTGATCATCTTTTGCATGAACTGCTCGCGGCCGCGCACGTTGAAGTGGAAAATGGTGATTTCGGCGCGGCGCTCTATGTGGGGCAGCATGCTCACCTTGTGGTTGCCCATGGAGATTTGCAGATAGCCGCACGAGCGGTGCAGCACCTTCTTGGTCTGGCGGTTGAAGAGCGAGTATGGTGAGAGACCGTATGCTTCGTAGTCCTCCACGGGATTAATCAAGCTTTGCCACGTGCACCACGGCTTGCCCTCTTCGGGCAGGACGTTGCGGATATCGGCGGCAAGCACGTTGGCGCGTGCATCTTTGAGCAGTTCGGGAAACGAACCGCAGGCGGGCAGCCAAAACTCGTCGGCATCGGCATTGATAATCCAGTCGGCGCCGCATTTAGTCCGAGCCGTTTCAATCATTCTGTCCACCCACGCCTTTTGGCTGTAATCGGTGGAGAGTTCATTAATCACTTCCGCCACCCATCCCTTCGCCTTGTAGGCGGCGATGATTTCAGGCGTTCGGTCGGTGGAGTTGTTGTCGGTAATGACAAACTGATCCACGCCCATTGCGTGGTGAAACTCCAAATGCTTGGCGAGCATTTCCTCTTCGTTTTTCACGAGGAGCGTCATCACGATGCGCGGGCGGCGGGTGCGGCGCAGCGCGAACGGCAGGTCGAGCAAGGCGCGAGTTATCTTATATATAATGGAGTGGGTCATGCTTTTTTCTTCGGGAGGTCTGTGGGAACGGTCACCCATGAAGGGCTGTTGATGTGCGGCGTGGGGGCACTCACGAACCAGCGGTCGGGCGCGAGCACCGTCTTGCCAGGATTATTGTTGAGCCACGCGCCCCACCACGAGAAGGTGCTGTTGCAGATAATGTTGTGGCGGCAGAGGCTCATAAGCATCATGTCCTGCCAACTGTCGGCTTTCTTGTTCCAATCTACGAAAACGGCCGTTTCATCGAGCGGCAGGTTGGCGCGGCACCATTCGGGGTCGTCGGAGAACACGTAGAAATGCGCCTCGCCTGTGCGCCGCCGTATCTCGGCTATGGCCCGCCTGTAATAAGGCACGCCGCAAAGGCAACCGGCATTTTCCCAAAATTTCGGTTTCAGGTAGTCGCCGCGCCGCACGTGCAGGCTCACGGCAAGGGTATCGGCCTTGATTTGTTCTGCCAGCTCGCGCGTCTTCGCCGATGCCAGTTCGGGGCGGAAGGAGAACGCTGCGCGTACTTCTTCGGCGTTTTCTGAAAAATACCGCTCGCTCTGGTAAAAACCTTTGAAGTAAACGAGCGGCCAGGCATACGAGCGGCGAAAAGCTTCCAAAGTGTCGAGGTTCTGCTTGCGCTCGAGAATAGTTTTGAAAAAGAGAAACTCGATTACTTTCTTCACCTTCTGATTGATGCAGAACTCTTCTTTCGGCAACTGGAATACGCGGTGCATTTCGTAGCCGTTGTGCACATTGTAGTGCACCATATCCGAGAGGTCTATTCTCGTATTCGGGAAGCGGCGGCGCATATTCAGGTAAAATGCGTAGATGAACATTTGGTTGCCCAGTCCGCCGGTCATTTTTATGAGGCGCATAAATTGGGTATAGTTTATTTTTTTATATGATTGGGATGCTTTTCCACTTGCTTGGCCCGGTATTCTGAGATATACTGGCGGCATTCTTTTGGGTCGAATCCCCTTTGGGCGGCATATCCCTCAGCCAGCCAGGCAATCATTTCGGGGTTGGCGGGCAGGCGTTCGAAATTCTTGCACCCCAATTGCAAATCAATGTTTTTCTTGAAAGATATTCTGTTGAGGTCTACAAACTCCGTTCTGATGCCTTGCTCCGTGCGCCCTATGAGGATATTGCCGCGCGAGAAGTCTTTGTGATAGATGCCGGCCTCGTGCATTTTTCCCGCAGCGCGGCCTATCGCGATGAAATAGTCTTTGGCATCGGGTATCGCCCCGTCGAAAAGGTGCTGGTAGGTGTAGGGGCACTCCGAGCGGAGGCTGATAAAATAGCTTTCCGTGAAGAGCAGGCCGTGGCGCACAGTCAGATAGCCCACAGGGATGGGCGCGCCGATGCCGAGGCGGTTCAGCATCTCGGAATAGACGAATGAGCGCTTTGCTTTGGAGGGGCGCAACAGGCCGTAGGCTATGCGGTTGAGAATGAAGGGTGTCTTAAACGATTTCACAACAAACTCTTTGCCGCCACGTGCGAAGCAGCGCAGTTCGTTGCGCCCTTTGTATATCAGTGCGCCGCATTCGTATCTGAACAGCCGGGGCAGGGCTTTGGCGAAATATTTTTCGCCTGCAAACTCCGGGGCGAGATGCAGCCGGCGCGGGTGCGCCATATTGAAGAGCAGGTTGCCGATGCGCGACCACGACCTATGCAGACGCAGCGGCCCGCCGAGGTGCTTTTCAAAAAAGTCTGCATGCCGCTCGTTGAGCACCCGCACCAGTTCTTTCTTGTACTTTCGGTCGCTTATCCGCTTCGACGATTTCCTGATGCGGTACATGAGCCCCAGGCTGTTGGACCTCACCACCTCGCCGCCGTCTTTCAGTACGCTTATCCAGAACTCCCAGTCTTCGCGTGCACGCAGCCTTTCGCAATAGCCTCCCGTGCGCTCCCAGTCCGAGCGGCGATAAAGGCAACTTACGGGAATCATGTTGTGGCGCGCCAGTGCCCGTATCGAAAACTGCGGCAATTTCCATTCGCCGGTCTTTTCTCCGAAAAACTCCGCCTTGGGTATCACCGCCTTAACGTTACTGTCACTCTCCAAAATCTGCACGCCCTCGGCAATAAAGCCTGGTTTCAGGAGGTCATCGGCATCGAGGGGAAAGATATATTTGCCCCGTGCCTGCCTGATGGCAGCGTTGCGGGCATGGCACACACCGCGCCCCTGCGCTCTGATAATGCTTAGCCGAGGAACCTGTGCGGCATACTCTTCTGCAATCTGCACCGTGCGGTCGGTCGAACCATCGTCTGTCACGATGATTTCCAAGTTGCCGTAATCTGCGTCGCACACCGATTGCAGCGTTTCGCCGATATATTCCTGCATGTTGCGGGCGGGAATGATGATTGAAACCAGTGGGAGGGTCGTATTACTCATCTTCTGTTTGCCGGGCGGGCGTTTTGAAAACGCCCCTACTATATTTTATCCAATCCCTTCGTAAACTTTTTCCAATAGTATTTCAGGGGGTTGGTATATTTGAGTTGCTTCCACGGGCGGCTCTGGTGCGGGCGGTGCACTACAGGAATGTCCGTGGCAAGGTAGTTTTGCAATCCGAGGGCGGGGGCGGCGTGCGAAATCGTCACGTCGTACCAGTTTTTCTCGGGATTGAGGCTGCCGAAATCGAAGCGGCGCAGGAGTTCGTGCGAGAGCAGCGAGCAGCAGAAACTGCAATGCTTCTTGCAGGGCGCGATGCCCTTGGCATATCCCTTGGCATAAAGGTAGGGATAGTTCACCGCGCCCCCGTCGTCCACCGTCACCGCCGCCATGATGCCGCAGTCGGGGCGGGCATCCGCCGCCTCATGCAGGCGGCGCAATGTATCGGGGGCTACGGTCACGTCGCTCTCCACGATTATCAGGTCTGCCCCGGCTTCGAGGGCTTTGCGGCTCGCCGTTTGCAGCACGAGCAGATAGTTGGGCGAGGGGTGGTCGGTGAGGTCGGCGAGGTTCACGAGCGTGAAACCCATTTCCTTTGCCGCCGCCGCGAGCCGCGCCGTGTTCTCGGGCGTGGAGAAATCGTTGTACACGGTGAGCGAGTGCGCCGCGCCCGGCAGGTCGCTCGCGCAGATGGCGCGGAGCGTTTGCAGCGTGCTTTCTATGGAGTCCTTGACGGGCGTTATGATGTGCAGGTTGTTCATAGTCTTCTTCTACTCGTTTACTTTGCGGGCGTTTTGCAAAACGCCCCTACCCTCTTCTCAAACCGATACAATTTGAGAAATTTCTTGTCGTCGCAGCTGCGGTGGCGGCTGTCGTACACGAGCGTCGGAGCATATTGGGGATATGCCTTCTTAAATTCCTCTATCTCTTCGTTGCCCGTCAGGAGCCAGCCCTGCGCGGGTGCTTGCGGAGCGCAGTCAATGGGAATGATGCGGTCGTGGATATAGAAATTCACGGTGAAGGGGTGCGTGCGGTTGGCGAGGAGCACGTCCGTGCGATAGGAATAGATGGTGCCCTCGGGCGCAAGCAGCGCGATGTGCTCTGCCACCCGTTTGTCCGACTTGGCGTTGAGCACGAGCGGCTGGTACGCGCGATGACCGCCATCTGCCACCAGGCCGGCTGCTGCAAGGCGCGGAATAAGGCCATGTTTTGGTCGGCATGGCGGCCGTGTGCCGCAATGTTCTCGGGCACAAGTCCCGCCAGTACACATATATATAATAGGGTGAGCACAATGCCGAGCGCAGCCACAATGCCGCAGAATGCGCGCACCGCGCCCGCCCGCTTTTGCGCGAGCCACAGGATGCCCTCCGCCACGAAATACGACAGGAAGGGATAGAGCGGCAGCAGGTAGGTGCTGCGCTTGCTCGCCGGAATGCAGTAGAACACGAAGATAACCGCCACGCACGTCGCTGCATACAGGCGCACGGCGGACATCTGTTTATAATATGCCTTTACTTTTTGCCAGAGCGATGAATTTTCCTTTGCCTCGCCTGCGCTTTTGCCGCGCCTGATGAAGAACGGCGCGATGAGCAGCAGCAAGGTGTAGGGCAACATGCCGGTCAGAATGGTCTGCACGTTGTACCACCAGGGGTTGATGTGCGACGCGTAGGTCATCTTGCCTATCAGGCGCAGCACGTTCTCTTCATAAATGAGTTGCAGAAACCGCTCGCCGCCGTGGGGTTGCATATAGGCGGCGCAGTACCACGCTGCAAGGGGCAGCAGTGCCGCCAATGCCACGAGCGTGAGCCGCCACACCGCACTCCACAGCCGCACGCCGCGCAGCAGATAGAACAGCCCGGCGCAGGCGCAGGGCAGCAGCACGCCCACAGGTCCTTTGGCCAAGGCCGCCCCGGCAAGGCACGCCGCCGCGCCCCAGGGCACGCCGCGCAGCCCCTGCTCCCACCAGCGATAGAGCGCCAGCAGCGCCAGCACCATAAGCGCGGCGAGCAGCATGTCTACACGGCAGGCATAGCCGGCGCGGTGTACTTCAAAGTTTGTGAGGGTGATGAGTGCCGTGAGCAGTGCCGCGCGCTCGCCGCTTCGTTTGGCAAAAAAGGCAAACAGGCAGAGCGTCATCAGGCAGAGCGAGAGGGCCGACGGCAGTCGCGAGGTATATTCCGTCACCGCGCCCGTCAGCGTGGAGGCGGCGGCGATGCACCAGTGCAGCAAGGGCGGCTTGAAGGCGATTTCCGTGCCGTTGTTTACGGGCAAGATCCAATCGCCATTGTCGAGCATCGAAACCGCCACGATCGCCTCGCGCGGTTCGCCGCGCGTGTTGAAAAGCGCACTGCCGAGAAAGAGGAAAAAGGCCGCGATGCAGAAAAGCGCCAGCACCCACAGCGTTTTTTTATAACTATTATAACGGTCTTTTTGCAACATCGGTTTATTGCGGTCAATATTAATACTATTTGTAAAATGTTTATACACCCTTATAGGCCCGGTCTCTTTCCAATGTACAAAGCCATGGGCACACATATCTTAAATAACGATTGAGCGACAACCGCCAATAATCTCTTTTGCTACCATGTAATTCTACAGAAAGCCGTTCGCGGCATTGCCGCATTGCGGGTTCGGGAAGATGCGAATTCTTAATCTTTCGCCAAAGCAGTCCACGCCGCAAACCAATCTTATAAGAACTCATATGCAGCACGCTGTCCATGATATACTTAACAACGTCAATATCCTCAAACAATGCTCGTTTATCTGCTTTTCCCTTTTGCGTGACGCTCCCCATGTGCAGGCGAAAAAAGTTGAGGTACTCATAAAGCTCCACAATGTCGCCCTGCTTGCACATTTGCGACCAAAAGAGCCAATCGCCTGCATAGCGCATTCCCGTTATGGATTGCCAATCGCAACGCATTGCCGCTTCTCTGGAAAAGATAACAGCACTTGCATTCATAATCGTGCAATGCCAGAACAGTTTGTGCTCGGCGTACTCCATTCCGTTGAAGAACCGGGGCGTTGTTTGCGCATAATCCCTATACTTGCACCAATAATTGATGTCACTGGACAATCTGCATCCCTCCCCATCAATTCCATTAGATGCTGCAAAGCAAGCGACAGCTGACGTACCCTGTACTGCAGAAAGGCAATGATCGAGGAAAAATGGAGATGCGATATCGTCTGACTCGGCAATCCACACCCATTTACCGCGAGCCATTTTGAGCCCTTTATACCATTGTGAGAACGGGCTACCGGAATTGTGGCTGTTTACATGAAGCGTAGCTTGCGGCAGGCGTTGCGCCATCTCTGCCAAGTATTCTACACTTCTATCCGTCGAAGCATCGTCGAGAAATATCAACTCATAATCGTCGAAAGTCTGTGCAAGTAGCGACTCTACTCTCGCTTTTAGATACCGCTCGTGATTGTAATTGGGCAGAATGATGCTAACTAAGGGTTGCGCGTCTTTCATTCTATTAGGTTTATGTTGCAAATGACACAATAGACTCTTTTTTATGAGAGTCCATGTGCTATTCTGCAAATTTATGAATAATCGTTGGATAATGCGCAGCAAAACGCCCTCGCTTTTGCTTTTCACGGCAAAAAATGTAATAAACGCTACAAAAAACCTGCGCGTCGGGCCACCAACCGCAATATCTTTACCGTTATCTTATCGCCAGGCTTGTGCCAGTGCGTGGCACGATTTGGCTCGTTTTGGCGGAATGGAGGGAAAAGCATATCTTTGCCTTAGCAGAAAGAGGAAGAGCGCGGGCTTTTCCTCTTTCTGCGTTTTTTGGGCAAACTATCCTATATGAGCGTGAAAATTTATCTTATAGGATCGTGAAAATTATAAGCAACTCCGTGAAAATTTGCTCCTTTATAATTTTTCCGATGTGCTTTATAGTGAACACCTCCTTGTTTTTCGCAGAAATTTTCAAGGAGCGAATTCTTCTTTCCTTAATTATTCCTAAACTTTCACGCCGCATAGCCTTAACGATTGCAAACGCGCCATTCACTCTCTGCGCAGAAAGCGCAGACGGCATTAACAAGTTTTGCCTTTCTTCAATTAAGAAACAGAAGCGGCGCGGGGGCGCGTTGTTTCCCGCCCGCCAATCCTGCACCGAGCATCGAAATACGCCCTCCATAGGAGCGGGAAACGGGAGAATGGCGGCGCGATGTTACAAAATTGTAACGAAAAGTTTGCAAACCTTGGTTTTATTCCCTACATTTGCCCGTGTTATGGAAAAGCACGCAGAGGAATTGGCAGGGATTGTGAAGGATATGCCGCCCATCACGCTCGACGAAATGTCGTCCATCAGACTGATGAACAGAATGGACACGAAGTTCGTCACCAACGTGGAAACGCTCAAGAAACTGCTGCAAATGGCTTGCGGCAGTTATTTCGCGCAAAATACGGGCGGACACCCTTACAGCCCCTATCAAACCACATATTGGGAAGACCCCGAGGAGCACGTCATGTTCCGCACGCATCAGTGCGGGCACAGGCCGCGCACCAAGGTGAGGGTGCGCACCTATCTCGACTCTAACCACACCTTCCTCGAAGTAAAGAAGAAGGACAACCACGGCAAGACCGCCAAGAAGCGCGTGGCTGTGCCCTCCCTCGAGGCCGTGATCAAGGAACATGCCGGCGAGGAGTTTCTCACGAAACTCACGGGCTACACCTTCGCCGACATCGTGCCCGCCCTCGGCAACCGCTTCAACCGCATCACGCTCGTGAACTACGACAAGACGGAACGCCTGACCATTGACTTCGATCTGCAATTCTTCAACTATGAAACGCAGGCGGAGCAGGATATGGACAACATCGCCATCATAGAGCTCAAGCGCGACGGCCGCGTGCCTTCGCCCATTCTGCCCATGCTCCGTGAGTTGCGCATCAAGCCTTCGGGGTTCAGCAAATACTGCATCGGCACGGCACTCACCAACGACCGCGTCCGTGTGAACCGCTTCAAGAAGCGCATCATAAAGATCAATAAGATTTTGGAACGCGGGGCACAATAAAGAGTGAGTAAACTTGTCTACTCGTCTACTAATACATAGCGAAGACCATCACAAAATCATAACTTTACAAACAAAACCTTATCTTTCCATTTAATGCCATGAACAACTTTTTCGCCGATTTTTTCAGCGCAAGTAACTTTGCTTTCACTCCCGACATCGCCCATATGTGCATGAGTTTCATCATGAACCTCGTAGTCGTTTGGATCATCGTACATTTCTTTTATTACCCCAAAGGGCACAGGCGCGACTATTACTTCACCTTCCTGATGCTTGCGGTGAGCATCTTCATGCTCATCAGCGTGCTGCTCAAAGGCAGCAGCGACATGGGCATCGGCGCAGCCTTAGGGCTCTTCGCCATATTCGGCATTATCCGCTACCGCACGGAGAGCGTGCCTATCCGCGAAATGACTTACCTCTTCTTCCTCGTGGCGCTTTCGGTGCTCAACGGGAAGGTGGACGAACTGAATTTCCTAGGGCGGCTCATCATCAACGCGCTGTTTGTTGTGGTGGTATGGGTGTCGGAGAATTTCCTCTCGGCCTACCGCGAGGGCTGCAAGTTTGTGAAATATGATAATATCGACCTCATCAAGCCCGAACGCTACGACGAACTCGTGGCCGACCTCGAAAAGCGCCTCGGGCTGGAAATCCTGCGCGTGGACGTGGGCGCAGTGGACTTTCTCACCGATATGACGATGCTGCGCGTCTTCTATAAAGACCCGAGCCACAAAATCAAATCTGTTGACCGAATCCTAAAAATACCTGCCGACAATGCGTTTTAGACAGTTTGCCATATTATTATCAGCCTTTTTCGCCGCAACGCCGCAGTTGCGCGCGGGCGACGACTTCGGGCTTTGGACGGAGGTGTCGGTGGAGAAAAGCCTCTGCAAGCATCTCTCTGCCGACTTCGGCTACGACTTCCGCACGGAGCAGAATCTTGATGCTATTTCGCGTAACGGAGTGTCGCTGGGACTGAGTTACAAGCCGTTTAAGACCGTGAAGTTTGGCGGCAAGAAAAATGCCTTTTCCGTGAAATTTGGCACGGGCTATGCCTTCCTGCGCGACCGCAACCCGCAGGAGTTCAAGGGCATCAAGATTAAGGAGAATTACAATAAAGAGGGGGAGCGCAACGGCTGGAACGTGGACTCCATCATCGACCACGGCTATTGGCGCAACAAGCACCGCGCGTGGTTCGACGTGTCGGCAAAACTTACGCTCGGCCGCTTCTCGCTCTCTGTGCGCGAACGCTATCAGTTCACTCTGTATAAATCCACGCAATGCTTGCGCGACCGCTACCGCCAACGCTATCGCGATGAAAACGATCTTTCGTTTCCCGGCTACGGCCCGTGGTACCCGCTCACCGAAGAGAGGCTGGCGGAGGAAATGGCTAAGCTCCATGAATTTCAAGGGGCATACTACGAAGAATATACCGGCTACGACGACCCCAAGGGCTTTGAGCGGCAAACCGACAACAAGGCTGAAAAACGCCGCCACTATCTGCGCTCGCGCTTTGCCCTCGACTATAACATTCCCCACTGTCCCGTAGATCCGTTCGTCACGGTGGAGTTCAGCAACAACCTTTCCGAGGGCATGTTGCTCGAAAAGACGCGCTACACCGTGGGATTAGACTGGAAAATCAATAAGCAGCACACGCTCTCGCTTGCCTATCTCTACGACGACGGACAGGACGACGACAGCAACGGCAACCTGCACGTCCTCGAAGTAGGGTATAAGTTCAAGTTCTAAACCTAAATTTCTTCTAAACTTAATCTTTTTGTAACAAATGCCGCATAAATTTGCGGCGTGCTAATACCCATTTCTCTTTGCCAATTCGTTTATTTGGCGGGCGTTCTGCAGGACGCCCCTACTAAATCCCATTTTGCTTATGAAAAGAATCTTACTCCTTCTGATGTGCCTGCCGGCATTTGCAGCGCAGGCGCAGGACTACGGCTACCTCACGTTCCGCACGGCCAACGGCACGGAGCAGGGTATCGCCGCAGCCGGACTTAAAATCACTTTTGCCGACGGCAAGATGCTGGCAACCGCCGGCACGGAAACGCTCAACATTGCGCTCGCCGACCTCGCCGCCATGTATTTCGCCCCCGAGCGCACCGGCATTGACAAAGTCGGCGCGGGCGATGCCGCCGCGCTGGACTGGCACCTCGATGAGCGCAGCCTGCACGCCGCAGCTGCCGACGACGACACCATGATCCGCCTTTACGATGCAAGCGGCAAGGCCGTGGCAAGCGGCAGAGGTGCGCTCTCCGCAAAGCTCGCCAAGGGCATTTATGTGATGAAAGCAGCAGGTCAAACCATTAAAGTACTCGCACGATGAAAAAGATATTTTTCGCAATAACCCTTTTCTACTGCCTCGCCCTCACCGCCACGGCGCAGCAGCTCCGCGTGCATCAAGGCACGGTGACGTATGTTTACCCCGCCAACCTGCTCGAAACGATGACTTATACCGACGGCGGGCAGACGCTGACGATTTTGGGACGCTCGTTCTCCACGGCCAAAATCGACAGCATCAAGGTGACGAACGTGCCCAGCACTTTTACGCCAAATAGCATCAACGTAGATTATGCCGGCAACCGGGCGAACGTCACTGTCTCGGGCGACATTGCCGCCCTCGTCACGGTCAGCGTTGACGGCGCAAACGTGAGTGTCCTTGCTGACGCCGCCCTGCAAGAGGAAGTAACCTACACGCTCTCGGGCACGTCTACGAACGGTTCATTCCTCATGGACGGCGAATTTAAGAGCACCGTCGTGCTCAACAATCTCAACCTAACCTCTACCACCGGCGCGGCCATCGACATCGAGAATGGTAAGCGCATCGCCGTAGAACTGCCCGAAGGCACAGCCTCCACGCTCGCCGATGCAGCAGGCGGCACGCACAAGGCCTGCTTCTTCATCAACGGACATGCCGAGTTTACCGGCGCGGGCACGCTCAACCCGACGAATACACGCAGTTTAAGAGCGATTTCGGCACATTCAAAGTGACCTCCGCCCTTAGCGATGGCATGCACGTGGAGCAATACCTGCAAGTGGACGGCGGCACGTTCAACATCAGCGGCGTGCAGGGCGACTGCGTCGACGTGTCGGCGACGAAGGACCCGCTCGATGAGTTCAACGGTCAGACATTCATTAATGCCGGTACCTTCGTGCTCAACGTGGCGGCCGACGACACCAAAGGCATTAAGAGCGAAAGCGACATGGCCTTCAACGGCGGCAGTATCACCGCCACTGTGAGCGGCAACGGCGCAAAGGGCATCAGCGCAGGCACCCACCTTACAGTGTCGCAAGCCCAGGGCGGCAGCACGACGATTAAGATGAACGTGACGGGCACCACTTATATGCCCGGCGATGCCACGCTCGAATCGAAATGCCGCGGCATCAAGGTGAAAGGCGATATGACGTTCGCTGGCGGCTTTATCGACATTTCTGCCACTGCGGCGTGTTCTATTACAGCGGCGGACAGATGACCTGCTCCATAGATGCCGCCGGCGGCACGGTGCAGATATAATTCTATATCGACATACAAACAAAACAGGGAGCAACCCGCGCGGGTTGCTCCCTGTTTTGTTTATGCAATCTTACTAATAGCATTAGTCGAGGTTGGCAAGCTTGTTTTCAGAACCAAGCACTTCGACAATCTTGTGCTCATACAGCTTCTGCATGTTGTCGCGAGCAGGACCGAGGTACTTGCGGGGGTCGAATTCGCCCGGCTTTTCAGCAAACACCTGACGGATAGCAGATGTTGATCTTGCAAACTGCGCTGGCGGCTGCCTTGCGGAGCTGCTCTTCGGGAATACCAACGGCGTTGGGGAGCTTGCCGCCGTACTTGTTGATGGTGTCAACTTCTTCCTGAGGCACGCTGGAAGAACCGTGGAGCACGATGGGGAAGCCGGGGAGTTCCTTCATCACGGCGTCGAGCACGTCGAATGCCAAGGGAGGAGGCACGAGGCGACCCGTCTTGGGGTCAACGGTGCACTGCTCGGGCGTGAACTTGTAAGCACCGTGGCTCGTGCCAATAGAGATAGCGAGGCTGTCGCAACCCGTACGGGTGGCGAAGTCTACTACTTCTTCGGGCTTCGTGTAGTGGCTTTCTGCGTGAGAAACTTCGTCCTCAACGCCTGCCAGTACGCCGAGCTCGCCTTCTACGGTTACGTCGAACTGGTGAGCGTAGTCAACCACCTTCTTCGTGAGGGCAACGTTCTCTTCGTAGGGAAGGCCGGAGCCGTCAATCATCACAGAGCTGAAGCCCATGTCGATGCAGCTCTTGCAGGTTTCGAAAGAATCGCCGTGGTCGAGGTGAAGCACGATTTCGGGGTGCTTGCAGCCAAGTTCCTTAGCATATTCCACTGCACCTTCTGCCATGTAGCGGAGCAGCGTTTGGTTGGCATAAGCGCGTGCGCCCTTGGAAACTTGCAGGATAACGGGGCTCTTCTTTGCAGAAGCGGCCTTGATGATGGCCTGCAGCTGTTCCATGTTGTTGAAGTTGAAAGCGGGGATAGCGTAACCGCCCTTGATGGCGCGTGCGAACATTTCGCGCGTGTTCACCAAACCTAAGTCTTTGTAGTTAATCATAAAGATAAAATTATTAGGGGTATTAAAAGGTTTTTCGTTTTCATTGCAAATTTACCTATTTCTAAATTTCTCCGCACATAATACTATATTTTTTCGCACCATGCTGCCTAAAAAAAGCCTCCCGAAAAGAATATTTCTTCATTTCGGGAGGCAAAATAACGGGGAAGTGCCCGGAGCGGGACTCGAACCCGCACAGCCGGTAATGGCCAAGGGATTTTAAGTCCCTCGTGTCTACCATTCCACCATCCGGGCATCCTCTTTTGGAGAAGCCGCCCTGCTGATGCAAAGGGGAAAACTATGTTTTCGGCGGCAAAATTAGGGAAAAAACGCCATTATGGCAAGGTTTCAAGGGCGTTTGTACGGCTTTTATTACTGAAAAAGGCGTTTTTTACGGCATATCGTGCGCGAATTATGGATTTTTTAATAACTTAGGCGGCAATATTACGCGCTATAAAAAGATGAATTTCTTCAAAATGTACGCCGACGGCATTCGCCACATGACTTGGGGGCGGCAACTGTGGCTGCTGGTCATCATTAAACTGATCATCATCTTCGTCGTGCTGCGCCTCTGCTTCTTCCGCCCTGCCCTTGCCGGGCTTTCTGACAGCGAGCGAAGCGAAACGGTGGGCGGCACGCTGACGGAAAGGGCGAAGTAGGACTACATCGGTAAACGAGTTTTTAGCAAACGAGTAGACGAGTAAATAACCTTTTAACCTTATATATATAAATATGTATCTCTTGGAAAGCATCGGCACTGCGCTCATCGACTGGTCGCGCGCGCAGTTTGCCCTGACGGCCTGCTATCACTGGCTGTTCGTGCCACTCACGCTGGGGCTGGCACTGATTATGGCGTTGATGGAAACGCAGTATGTGCGCACGGGCGAGGCGTTTTGGAAAGACACCGCTCGCTTCTGGCAAAAACTCTTCGGCATCAACTTCGCCGTCGGCGTGGCCACGGGGCTTATTCTTGAATTTGAGTTTGGCACAAACTGGAGCAACTACTCGTGGTTTGTGGGCGACATCTTCGGCGCACCGCTCGCCATCGAGGGCATCGTGGCGTTTTTTATGGAAAGCACCTTTATCGGCGTGATGTTCTTCGGCTGGGACAAGGTGGGGCGCGGGTTCCACCTCGCCTCCACGTGGCTCACGGGCATCGGCGCTACGCTCTCGGCGTGGTGGATTCTTGTGGCGAACAGCTGGATGCAGCACCCCGTGGGCATGGAACTTAACCCGCTCACGGTGCGCAGCGAGATGACGGACTTCTTCGCCGTGGCGTTTGCCCCCGAAGCGGCCATGAAATTCCTGCACACGGTGAGCAGCGGCTGGCTCACGGGCGCGGTGTTTGTGGTAGCGGTGAGCAGCTGGTTCTTGCTGCGCGGGCGCAACGGGCGCACGGCGTTGGCAAGCATGCGCATCGCTGCCGTGACAGGACTGGTAAGCGGACTCATCGTGATGGGCACGGGCGACCAGTCGGGCGTCAATATTGCCAAAGGGCAACCCATGAAACTCGCCGCCGCCGAGGGCTTGCGCCAGGGCGGCCCGCAGGCACCGTTCTCCATCGTGCCGGGCATTGAAGTTCCGGGCATGCTCTCCATGCTCGCCACGCACGACTTCAACGGATACGTGCCGGGCATCGACAATCTGCTCGACGGCTACACCGCCCCCGACGGCACGGAGCATCTCTCTGCCGAAGAGAAAATGCAGCGCGGCAAACTGGCAGTGCAAGCCTTCTCAAAACTGCGCGCCATGCAGGGCGACTCGCTCGCCACGCCCGAAGAGCAGGCGGTTGCCAATAAAGAATATAAAGAAAATCTGCCCTACTTCGGCTACGGCTTTATCAGCGACAAGGAGCAACTCGTGCCGCCCGTATGGTTGGTTTACTGGTCGTTCCGCATCATGGTGGGCACGGGCATGGCGCTGATGCTGCTCTTCGTGCTCGTGGCATGGTTCTCGCGCAAGAAAGGCAACCTCGCCGAGCGCCGCTGGCTGCTCCATGCGGGCATGTGGTGCCTGCCGCTGGCCTATCTCGGCGGTCAAGCGGGCTGGATTGTGGCAGAAGTGGGACGTCAGCCGTGGGCCATTCAAGACCTGCTGCCGGTGAACGCGGCCGTTTCGAGCCTCAGCCCGCAGGCGGTGCAGACCACCTTCTTCATCTTCCTCGCGCTCTTCACGGCACTGCTTTTCGTGGAACTGCGCATTATGTTCAAAGCCATACGCGAGCATAAAGCGGAATAAATGTTTTAGTAAACGAGTTTTATAGTAAACAAGTAAACGAGTAAACAAGTAAACGAGGAGATTTTCGTGCAAGCGAGCGCAGAGCCGAACTTGTTCGGGCTATGCCGAGCGCAGTCGAAAATCACGAAGTAAACAAGTAAACGAGACAAGTTACTCATATAAAATATAATTAGCGCGACATTCATGTCTCGTCTACTCGTCTACTTGTTTACTCGTCTACTAAATAAATTAATAACAATTATGTCACAACTGTTTTTGCAACAATACTGGTGGTTTCTTGTCAGCCTGCTGGGCGGGCTGCTCGTGTTCCTGCTGTTCGTTCAAGGCGGCGGCAGCCTAATCTTTTGCGTGGGGCATACGCCCGAGGAGCGCAGCCGGCTCGTAGGCGCCACGGGGCGCAAGTGGGAAATCACGTTTACGACGCTCGTCACCTTCGGCGGCGCGTTCTTCGCCTCCTTCCCGCTGTTCTACAGCACGAGTTTCGGCGGCGCCTACTGGGTGTGGATGCTCATCCTCTGCTGCTTCGTGCTGCAAGCCGTGAGCTATGAGTTCCAGGCTAAGCAAGGCGCTTGGCTGAGCCAAAAGTCATGGCGGCGCGTGCTGGCAGTGAGCGGCCTGCTCGCCCCGCTGCTCATCGGCATGGCGGTAGGAACATTCTTCAACGGCGCAGCGTTCACGGTGGACAAAAGCGCCATCGGCGCACTGCCCGGCACAGACTTCTCGCCCGTCATCAGCCGTTGGGCGAACTGCTGGCACGGCTTGGACGCGCTGGCCAACCCGTGGAACTGGGTGCTGGGCTTGGCAGTAATGTTCCTCGCCCGCGTGCTGGGTGCCATGTATATGGTGAATAACCTCGACGGCGAGGAAACCCTGCGTGCGCGGCTGCGCCGCAGAATGCTCATAGACGGTGTGCCCTTCGCCCTGCTCTTCGTGGCGTTCCTGACGCATGTGCTCACCATGGACGGCCTCGCCAGCAATCCCGATACGGGCATCATCGCCGCCGAACCGTTTAAGTACCTGCACAACGCCCTCGCCCTGCCGGCCGTGACCGCCGCTCTATTGATTGGCGCGGTGCTGGTGCTCACGGGCATGGCCTTGACCTGGTTGCGCCCCGGCTTCGTGCGCGGCATCTGGCTTTCCGGCACGGGCACGGTGCTCGCCGTACTCGGCCTGCTGCTCCTCGCCGGCCTTAACAACACCGCCTATTACCCCTCGACCGCCAACTCCGCCTGCTCGCTCACCATCGAGAACAGTTCCTCGGGACTGTTCACGCTGCAAGTGATGTCGGCAGTGTCGCTACTCATTCCCTTCGTGCTGGCATATATATTCTATGCGTGGCGCGCGATTGACAAGGGCGGGAAAGATAAGAATTATTGATTTGCAAGTAGGGGCGTTTTGCTATCAAAACGCCCCTACTCTTCTTTCGCATCGCGCAACAGACGAATGTTGCGCATCAACCCCTCATATTTTGCCCGCTTCACGGCGCTGCCCTTAAAGAGCGAGCGATATTGCTCCACGGTGAGCGCCGTCCAGTCGGCAGGCTTCATATCAGCGATGGCCCTTCGCGGGAGAAAATCCCCGCACGTTGCGGTCATCGCTTTCTGGTTCCACGGGCACACCTCGGCACAGCGGT
>SFPF01000088.1 GCA_004552155.1 Bacteroidales bacterium | reverse complement strand
AGCCCGAAATCTGCAACGCCATTGCCGCCCACCACGACGAGGAAGAGATGACCACGCTCCTCGCCCCCATCGTTCAGGTGTGCGATGCCATCAGCGGTGCACGCCCCGGCGCACGCCGCGAAATCGTGGAAGCCTACATCAAGCGCCTCAACGACCTCGAGCAAATCGCTTCGAGCTACGAGGGCGTTACGAAGACCTACGCCATTCAGGCAGGTCGCGAGCTCCGCGTCATTGTGGGTGCCGACAAGATCGACGACACGCAGATTGAGCAGCTCAGTGCCGACATAGCCCGCCGCATTCAGGACGAAATGACTTATCCCGGCCAGGTGAAGATTACCGTAATCCGCGAAACGCGCTCGGTAAGCTACGCCAAGTAAAAGAACTTTTTTGAAGAAATATATTAAAGCAGGGGCGGATTCTTGGAATAGAGTGCGCCCCTGCTGACATTTAAGCCAAGCTAAGCCTTTATAGAAAGCATTGAGTGCAAGCGATTGATTTATCGCTTGCACTCAATTTCTTTTTTCTCAATATGCTCAATTATTCTTGCCTTCGCCGTTTCTCCTTTGTCGGTTACGCTGGCGATTATCGTTGTTGTTGTTGTTGCCTTTGCGCTGCTTGCGGCCGGAACGCTTGCTCTTGGCGGTGTCGAAACGGGTGAGGTCGTCCTGCTCGGCAAGGTCGATAGAGGTACGCACTTCCTTGTTGCCCTCTTCCGAAAGCGTGAGGGGTTTTTCGCCCTGGCGGTTCATGCGGATCACTTCGTGGGCGCGGGCAGCACTGATTGTTTCGAGATTGGCGGCAAGACGCTTGTCGGTGCTATACGTCACAAGTCCTGCCAAGATGTCGGCCTTGAAGAAATAATACGTGCCATAGTTAAGGCAGCATTTGAGTTTGGCGCACTGCCCCGCGAGCTTCTGCGGGTTGGGCGTGATGTCTTGGAAACGCGCGGCGGCGGTGGAGACCGACTTAAAGTTTTTCATCCAGGTGGCGCAGCAAAGTTCTCTGCCGCAAGGCCCCGTGCCTCCTATGCGTCCTGCCTCCTGACGCGCCCCGATCTGCTTCATCTCAATGCGCACGTGAAAATCGCCTTATTGCCGTCGCCCTGATACTCCACATCGCCGATTTTCATTTCGAGTTTCAACTCGTTGGCTATTTGGCGAGAGCGAATCATCGTGTCGTGCTCGCGGGCCTTTGCTTCATGGTATTTCTCCATATCCACAGGCCGCGCCTTGCGATAGATGCGCTTGATTTCAGTGCCGGGCTTCATGTAGATTTTCTTCATTTGCAGCGGCACGAGCTGCCCCGTGAGCGTTACAGTGCCGATGTCGTGGCCGGGAGATGCCTCAACGGCAACGATGTCGCCCTTAACGAGCGGCAGATGATTGTCGTTGCGATAATAGCCCTTGCGCGTGTTCTTAAACTGCACCTCCACGAGGTCGGTAGTTTCGGCGTTGCCGGGCACATCGGCAAGATAGTCGAACGTGTTAAGCTGACAGTTGGAACGCCCGCAGCCTTTGGCGCAAATGCCTTGCAGGCTGCGTCCGCCCCAAAGGGTATTGTCGGGGCGCAGCGTGGCAAGGTTTTCTGCAGGCTGCTGTTCCTGTGTATTTTCGATTGGATTTTCTGACATATATATTAATATATTTAGTAGACGAGTAGACAAGTAAATGAATGGACGAGACATGAAAGTCGCGCCAATGGTTTGTATCGGTAACTTGTCTTGTTTACTTGTTTACTCGTACACTTGTTTACTACTTCACAAGCAACACGATGTTTTTCAAAGCAAATTCGTAGAACACCATTTTGGGATTGACATTCTGCTCAATGTCGCGCTGCGCCTTTGCCAGTTCTTCGGTGATGCCAATCACGTTGCGCTCGTTGATGAAACGGGCGAAGCGCACGGCAAAGTCGGCCTCGGTGGCGCTCATATAGTTCAACTCGGGCAAACCAAAGTTGTAAACGAAATTTTCCCGCACCAGCCGCTGACAATAGGCAAGGAAACTCTTTTGCTGTTCGCGGCCCCATTTCGCCACCTGCTCCGACCACGCGCTGAGCTCCTTGATGTTTCGCGCATAGCTTTGGCGCATCAGAAGGACAAACATGTCGAAAAAAAGCGCCTCGTCCACACTGTTGGTCACCTGCGCGAGGGCGCTCATATAGTTGCCTGCGCAACTATGGGCAATGGCTTTCGCGTCTTCTTCCTGCAAGCCGCGCGTCGACATCAAGGCTTCTGCCACCTCGCTCTCTGCAAGTGCGCTGAACGAGATGCGCTGCGTGCGGCTCACAATCGTTGATAGGAGTTTCTCGGGACTATTGCTCACCAAGAGGAACACGGTCTTGGCGGGCGGTTCTTCAAGGATTTTGAGCGTCTTATTGGCAGAATCGAGATTCATCAGCTCGGGCGACCAAATGATTACTACCCGATAGCCGCCCTGACTGGTCACAATGCTGAGTTTGCGCACGATGTTGTCGGCTTCGGCGGCGGTGATGATGGTTTGCTGGTTTTCCACGCCCATGCGCTTCTGCCAATCGCGCAGGGTAAAGTAAGCGTCGGCCTGCAGCTGCTCTCTCCATTCGGGCAGGAACTGGTCGCTGACGGGCGGTTGCTTTTGCCCCGTGGGCTTAAACACGGGAAAGGCGAAATGCAAATCGGGGTGCGCCCAATTAGCCAGCATCTTGCACGCCTTGCAATGCCCGCAAGGCTCTCCGTCGGCGGTGCGCTCCTCGCAAAGCAGGGCGGAGGCAAAGGCCAAAGCCATAGGCAGTTTGCCGCAACCCTCGGGTCCGGCAAAGAGCAGGGCGTGCGGCATCTTGCCGCTTTGCAGCAGGCTTTTGAGCTGCTGCTTGATGTTGTCCTGACCGATAACGGAAGAAAAGTGCATGATATTAAAGATTAAAACACGCGCTTGGCGATTTCGCAAATGCTGTCGACCGCCGAAACGGTGTAGAAATGTATGCCTGGCACGCCTTTGGCGATAAGTTCGCGGCACTGCTGCTCGCCCCACTCTATGCCGACTTGCTTGAGTTCCTCGTCCGTGCGGCATTTGAGGGCTTCGCTTGCCAGCGCCTCGGGGATATCGCAATGGAAGGTCTTTGGCACGACCGAGAGCTGCGAGAGTTTCGCCAGCGGCTTGATGCCGGGAATGATGGGCACGGTGATACCCGCCTTCCGCGCCTTCTCCACAAAGCGGAAATAGGCGGCATTGTCGTAGAAGAGCTGGGTCACGGCATATTCCGCGCCGAGCGCCACTTTTTTCTTAAACCACTCGAAGTCGGTCTCGGGGTTGAGCGCCTCTTCGTGCTTTTCGGGATAGCACGCCACGCCGTAACTGAACGGCAGGCCGGGCACTTTAATCGGCGTGCCGTCGACAAAGAAGCCTTCGTTGAAGCGGTTCACCTGTTCCTGCAACTCCGTGGTGTGGGCGTAGCCGTCGGGCGTGGGGATAAAGCGGGCATCTTCTTTTGCCTTGTCGCCACGCAGAAGCAAGATGTTTTCAATGCCGAGGAACTGCAGGTCGAGGAGCATGTATTCTATATCCTCGCGCGTAAAACCAGAGCATAGCACGTGCGGTACGACGGGGATATGGTTTCGGTATATACGTACTCCGAGCGGTGGGTCGTGATGTTAATGTATTTCGGGTCGTACTCGCGCAGGCGGCGCACGGTGTTGAGCAGACTGCCCATGCCCGTACCTTTGAGCGGCGGCAGGATTTCAAAAGAGAACGCCGTGCCCTGCGTGCCCGAGATAATATCTACTATTTTCATCAATGGTTACTTTACGAGGCATTTGCCGTCGAGCACCTTCTTGCCTGCTTCGCGTACACTATATATATATGTACCCTTGGGCATACCGGCGAGCGAGAGGTTGCCGTTGCCGTTTACGGAAGCGGTGCGCACGAGGCGGCCGTCGGCAGCATAGACATCGAGGGTGCGTTGTGCGTTATCGGCAAAAGCGTAACGGAGGGCGTTGCCGGCGAGACGTACAGAGGACTTGCCGTCTGCACTCACCTGCTCAATGCCAGAAGGATCAGCATAAACATATTGCACCATGAAGGTAGAGAAAGGCTTATCGTTGAAATAAACCGTAACGGTGGCAGAATAGGTGGCATAGGAGCCGAGTTCGAAATTGGCGTGCAACGCCAGTCCACGGTAGTCGCCATCAGCGAGGTCGGCCGTGCGGGTTTCAGTACCGCCCTTCATAGGTTCACACTGCGTGGTGATGCCGCACCAGTCGAAGCTGTCGAACAAAGAGTTCTTCTTCACGGTTACTTTCAGCGTGCCCTTTTCGCCCGAAACGTTGGTAATGACGGGATCATTGGGGGAACATTCCACCAACTTGAATTCTGGGATTTCGGTAGCGGTGAAAGTGAGGACCGAACCATTGGTTACTTCCTGTGTGCCGTTGGTTATTTTCAGCTGTGCCTTGGCTGCGGCAACCGACAAAAGGCAGAGCAAAGAGAGGGTAAAGATTTTCTTCATAATAGTGTGTTATTTAGGTGATTATTTATCTGTGAAAAAATTAAGGCTGCTTAACCGGCTGCTCAATAACTTGCAGCACGCCCTGCGCGGCATTGTAGGCAATCACGACGACCGACATGTTATCGGCCAACCAGTCGGACTCCAATATATATTTATATGTACGCGTTTCGTTGCTGCCGGCGGCAAGCGCGAGGGCATCGCCGTCCTTTGCGCTCACGCAGGCGCGGAGCACGTGGTTGTGCTCATAGTTGAGATCATAGCCCGAGGCTGGATATTGCGGATAGCGGTTGTGGTCGGGCGTTGCCTGATATTTATGTATGTGGCTTTCAGTGAGCCACACCTGCATCAAGCCCTGTGCGCCCGTCAAATCGGCTGCGGCGTTCACGTTGAAAGAAAGTTCGCGCGTGTCGGCATCAAAGGCGATGTTTTCCACGCCCAGTTTTACGTGCGCTGTCATAGAGATGCGCTCCAACACGGCCGTGCCCCACTTTTCCTGGTCGAGCAACTGCCCCGTACGGTCCACCTCGCCCTTGGGCTTGGAAGAAACGCCGCGCTCGGCGGTATATGTGTTGCCAATTTCGTTTGCCAAACCCGTGGGTGCGGCCAGCGTGAGGTCGCCGCCGTGGATAGCCACGGGGATCACGCGGTCGTGTCCAAAAGAGGCCTGAAGCGTTGAAATGGTATTCGTGGCCAGGGGGCAGTTGATGCAACGCTGGCCGGTGAAATCTTCAATAAGCACGTTTTTCGCGCCGAAGCCCGTACCTTCACCGCCGCCTTCGCCACCGCTTTCACCACCGGAGGCTATTTCTACTTTTTGGAAGCGATCCTGCTCGTCGATTTCGTCGCAGGCGCAAAGCGTAAGCAGAAAAATCGCCGGCAAGGCATATTTGATGTATTTCGAAAAAGTCATATTTCAGAGCAATCAGAAGTTAAACGAATAGGAAGCCTGCAAACCTTTCTGCGCCGGCACGAAGCGGCAAACGCCGCCCGAGCAGTTGTAGCCGGCGCGGGTCATGCCGTAGCCCACCTGGATGCGGTGGGCCTTCTTTGTAAACGTGAGGCTACCCATGAGGTAGTGCACGCGGTTGGTTTTCCCTTCCTCTGCGTCCTCGCTGAAATCGGGCACGTTGGCGTTGAACTGGTCGCTGACGGTGAGCATGAGGTTGGGCAGGATGGAAAGTTCGAGCAGACCGTACCACCAGTCCTTTTGGTCCTCGCGGGTGTGGAGGTATTGCGCCTCGCCGCGCAGGGTGAACTTTTTGTTGAACTGGTATTTGCCTTCCACAACCGCCACGTGGCATTTCACCGTGCCGCCCTCGCCCTCAACGACCGTTTTGTTGTAGCGCTGGTTGGCATACATGAGGTTGAGTTTGAACTTCTTGGTGAGTTTCTTCTCGAACTGCACGTTTATGTCCTGATAATAGATTTGGCTGCCCACTTTGAAGAACTTTGAGGTATATCCCTCCGTGCCTGCCAAGTCTTGCGGGCTGGAAGAGAGGTCGTTGCGGTCGATGGCGCGAATGTGCGAGGCGTTGAGTTTCAAGGTCGTGCCGTACTTGCCGCCGAGGGGCGTTTTGCGCTTGAAGGTGTAGGCAAACTCTCCCTGGAAGGCCCATTCGCCGAGCGCATTCTGCGTGGCGTAGGGATAGATGGAGGCAAGGGCATAAGTCTGCTGCATGGAGAAGGCGGGCAGGTGGTTGATGTGGCACGCCGTGGTAACGCCCTTATCAAGCGATCGGCGCGACATAAAGTCCATGTCCTCCGTGCGCTTGGCCTGCAAAAGCACGCTCATGCCGCGCTTGGAGTAAGAGCCGGAAAGCAGGAGCGTTTGGCCGTGGCGGTAGATATAATTATTGCGCGAGGAGGGGTCTTGCCCTTTCCACGCATATTCTGCCAAGAAACTGTAATTGCCTTTTTTCAGATTGGCGCGGGCATCGAAGGCCGCCGTGTTCTCGGGCAGATTGAGGCGATAAGCACCCTGCTGGCCCGTGGCTGCGTCGGTGCGGAACACGGTGATGTCATCGGTCACCTTTTCGTGCTTGCTCACGCCGGAGAAACCGAGCGTGAGGCGCGTGCCCGTCTCGTCCATTTTCTTAAACCAGCGGTCGAGGCTCAATTCCACGTCGCCGCCGTAAATCCAGGCGTTGCAATCATCGAGGTTGCGGTGCTCCCAGTAGAAGCGTTGCTGGCCACCGAGGAGTTTGATGTTTACGCCCTTAAACGGCCGCATCGTGAGCTTTCCGCCGCGCAAGGAATTGTCTATGCCGAGCGCACGCTCTTCGTAGGTGCGCAGGATAAGACCCGAGCCGAACTGCTCGTAGAAGTCGCCGAGCGTGAGATCGAAGCCTTTGTAATGGCCCGCCACGTAGAAATAAGGAATACCACGCCCCTTGAAGCCCTCGTCGAAACCGGGCAGCGGGTGCTCCAAACCTTCGTAGCGCACGCCGGCGGTAAAGTATTTGTTGAGCAGATTAAGTTCCACGTAGGTATTCGTGAGCGACCAGTTGTCTTTGGTCGCGCCAATCTTTCCGTCTTTTTCGGGAAAGAGCACATCGCTCTGAATGCTGCCGTGGAGCGAGAATTTCTTGCCGTCGCCATCTTGCGCATCTGCGCAGAGTGGGGCAAGAGTGGCAAGACAGGCGATTATGATTTTATTAAAACTCATTCTTTTTAGGGAAAAGTATTATTTGCCTTGTGCCTCAATGAGTTCGCGCACTTTCTCAATCAGATGCTCCTCGCCGCCGTCGGTGTAGCCGCTGCGGCTCTCGGCTATCTTGCCATTGCCGTCGATGACGAACACGTGGGGGATCATATTCACGCCCATTGCGCGGCGGAACTCGCTGTTGGGGTCGAGCAGCACCTCGTATTCCCAGCCTGCGGCGTCGACCATAGGCTTCACCTTCTGCATGTTTTGCGCTTCATCAATGGAAATGGCGATGACCTTAACGCCCGTCTCGTCCTGCCAGTCGGCATATTGCTCGTGGATAGCCTTGAGTTCTCGATTGCAAGGCTTGCACCACGTGGCAAAGAAGCTGATGATAAAGGGCTTGCCATCGTTGGAGAGTTCTGCCGTATTCACGGCCTTGCCGTTAATATCTTTCAGTTCCACTGAGGGCAACTGCGCGGCGGCTGTCAAGCAAAAAGCCGCAAAAAGAAGCATTGTGCTAAGAATTTTCTTCATTTGATTACGTTATTTTGGCGTTATATAAATATATATTGTGTGCAAAGTTACCCAAAACCGCGCAAACTGCCAATTATTCTTATTGGAAAATGCTATTTATCCTATAAGCAAAGGGGCAAACAGGCAAGATTTGCGTAACTTTGCAGCGGTTGGGGCAAAACTTGTTTTGCGATATTCATTAGGGCGGGCTGAAAGCCCAATTTTTGCCCTCAGCCCAGGGCAACGCCCTGGGAAATGAATGCAGCAATTAATACATTCGGCATTTTTGCGCAAAGCAAAAATGCCACGCGCCGAAAGCGCGTAACACCTAAACGCCACACGGGGCGATGCCCCTCATAAAGAAGGTTGCTCTTACAGAGCGCGACACTTAAATCAATGCATTTCCGCCCACCCCGGGCGCTGCCCGGGGCTATGGGCAGCATTTGGCCTTACAGGCCGCCCCAATTATATTACACCGAAATGATAGAAATACAAAATCTAAGAAAATCCTTCGGGCAACTCGAGGTGCTGAAAGGTATCGACCTGCACATCGCCAAGGGCGAGGTGGTGAGCATCGTAGGGCCCAGCGGCGCGGGCAAGACCACCCTGCTGCAAATAGCCGGCACCCTGGCACGCCCCGACAGCGGCACGCTCCGCATCGCCGGCAACGACGTGCTCGCGCTGCGCGGTTCGGCTCTGGCACGCTTCCGCTGCGAGCACCTCGGCTTCGTGTTCCAGTTCCACCAACTCATGCCGGAGTTCACCGCCCTCGAAAACGTGATGATCCCCGCCATGATTGCCGGACGGCTCAGCCGCAGCAGCATGAAGGAACGAGCCATGCAGTTGCTCGACTATCTCGGCCTTAGCGAACGCGCCAAGCACCGCCCCGCGCAACTCTCGGGCGGCGAAAGGCAGCGCGTGGCCGTGGCGCGCGCGCTGATGAACGAGCCCGACGTGATCCTCGCCGACGAGCCCTCCGGCAGCCTCGACAAACCTCTTTTTCCGCCTGCGCGACGAAATGGGACAGACGTTCGTCATCGTGACCCACGACGAGCAGCTCGCCACGCTCACCGACCGCACCATCCACCTCGTCGACGGCGTAGTGGTAAACCCATAAAGCAACACTTAAACCAATGATACGCTTAGGAAAATACAACCGACTGACCATCAAGCGCTTTACCGACCACGGAGCCTACCTCGACGGCGGCGAAATCGGGGAGATACTGATGCCCAAAAACTATGTGCGTCCCGAGATGCACCCAGGCGATGCCGTGGACGTGTTTGTCTATCTCGACCAGAAAGAACTCCTCGTGGGCACCACCGAACAACCATTCTGCCAGGTGGGCGACTTCGCCTTTCTCGAAGTGGCATGGGTGAACGAATACGGCGCATTCCTCTCGTGGGGACTGATGAAAGACCTCTTCGTGCCCTTCCGCGAACAGAAAATGAAGATGGAACAAGGGCGCAAATACCTTGTGTACGTTTATGTGGACGAGGAGTCGCGGCGCATCGTGGGCACAGCCAAAATCGACCGCTTTATCCGACACGCCGGCCCTGGCCTCTACCACCGCGGCATGGAGGTCGACGCGCTCATCTGGCAGAAAACGCCCCTCGGCTTCAAGGTCATCGTGGACAACCGCTTTGCCGGCATGATCTATGACAATCAGATTTTCACCGAACCCCATAGCGGCGACCGGCTGAAAGCAACCGTGGTGAACGTGCGCCCTGACGGCCGCCTCGACCTCTCGCTGCAAAAAATCGGCAAGAGCAAATTCCGCGACTTCGCCCCCGCACTCTTCGAAGCCCTCAAAGAAGCCGGCGGCACCCTCCCCTACACCGACAAAACGCCCGCCGGGGAAATCGCCGAACGCTTCGGCGTGAGCAAAAAAACCTTCAAGCAAGCCCTCGGCACACTCTACAAAGCACGCAAAATCGCCTTGGAAGAACAGGGCATCAAGTTGATTCATCGGTAAAAAACGCCTTTTTGTCGAATTTCCACGAATTTTTTCTGAAAATATTTGCAAGAAAAAATCATCTCCCGTAAATTTGCATCAGCAACAAGGGAAAAATAGTTTTTTCATCTCTATATAAGTTCTGTGAGGCAACCATTCGTCGCGATGACGAGTGGTTGCCATTTTTATGTAAATAGCAGTTAAGGAAAATTGTTGGGCGCGCCCTCTTAAATATGCCCGCGCCGCCTCGCCTTTCCCGGCGGGAAGAAATGCAAATTTCGTTAAAGCCGCTCGCATCCCTGCGCAGAGCGTTTCCGGCGCGTTTGCAATCGTTAAGACGAGCTCGGGCGAAAGTTTAGGGATAATTAAGAAACGGAAAATTTGCCTTTATAAAATCAAAACGCTCTTTAAGGAAATTTTTACAGAAAAGCACTTCGGAGCAATTATCAAGGGCTTCGTAAAAACTATCAAGGAGATAATTTTCACTATCTTGCTTATAATTTTTACGCTCATATAAGATAGTTTTTGCGCTCATATAAGATAGTTTGCCCCAAAAACGCGAAAAGAGGAAGAGCCTGCGCTCCTCCTCTTTCGCTAATGCAAAGATACGCCATTTTTGCCGTGCCACCAAATTGCGCCAAATTGTGCCGCCGGCTGGCACAGCGCGAGGCGGTCGGCCGGAGCAGTTTCAAGCCATTTCCGACTATTACAACCTCGGGCTGATTATTTCGGACGGTAAGCCTAAATAGATTTACCCAAGCATAAAGTGATGAGAAAACGTGCCTGTCATATAAGAAATGCGTAAATTTGCAGGTAAATTAAGACAGATATAATCATTCGTATGATTAGCAAAAATATTTTCAAAGGGTTTGGAGTGGCCATCGTTACGCCGTTCCAAACCGATGGCACGCCCGATTATGAAGCCTTGGGCAAGCTTGTGAATGAACAGATTGAAGGCGGCGCAGACTTTCTTTGCGTGCTCGGCACAACGGCCGAAACGCCCTGCCTCACCACCGAAGAAAAGCGTAATATCGTTTCCTACGTACATAAGACCAATGCCGGGCGCGTGCCCCTGCTCCTCGGAGCGGGCGGCAACTGCACCGCTAACGTTATCGACGGCCTCAGCGACATTGAGCGCGAAGGGCTCGTGGACGGCGTACTGATTGTGTGCCCCTTCTACAACAAGCCGACGGCGGAAGGCCTTTACCGGCATTTCAAGGCCGTGGCCGACAGCACGAAGTTGCCCGTAGTGCTCTATAACGTGCCGGGACGCACGGGCGTGAACCTCACGCCTGCTACCGCCCTGCGCATCGCTAAGGACTGCCCCAACGTGGTGGCGGTGAAAGAAGCATCGGGCAACGTGGCACAGGCGGAAGAAATCATCAAGAACGCCCCCGAGGGCTTCGAGGTGCTCTGCGGTGACGACGGCATCGCCGCCGATCTGCTCGAACGCGGCGCGACGGGTGTGATCTCAGTGGTGGGCAACGCGCTGCCCGCGCTCTTCGCCCAACTCACACACTCCGCCCTGCAAGGCGACCGCGACACGGCACACGCCCTGCAAAGCGAACTCGCAGAGATGTGCCGCCTGATGATGGCGGAGGGCAATCCCGGCGGCATCAAGGCATTGCTCGCCCTGCAAGGCAAGGCCGAAAACGTGTTGCGCCTGCCCTTGGTGCCCGTTTCGCAGGAAACGAACGAGAAAATCAAGCAAGAACTTGAACGTATAGAGAAGGATTTTTAGTAAACTCGTTTACTGAAAAAGGACATCTATTATAGAATGAGAAAGAAATTCCTGATTTGGGTGTGGTCGCTCTTCATCGCCGCACTGCTGATAATATCTCTCGCGTTCGTGGCGATCGACAAAGGGTGGATAGGCTACATGCCGCCGATTGACGAACTGCAACGCCCCATCAGCCGCTACGCTTCGCAAATCCTCTCCGCCGATGGCAAACTGCTCGGCACGTGGAGCCGCAACGAGAACCGCGTGTTCAACGGAGGACGTGCGTTTCTACGACCACTCGGGCATTGATGCCAAAGCCTTGGCGCGTGCCGTGGTGAAACGCGGCATTTTCGGGCAAAAAGGCGCGGGCGGCGGCAGTACCATCACGCAGCAACTGGCCAAGCAACTCTATTCTTCCACGGCAGCCACCACGATGCAGCGACTGCTGCAAAAGCCTATTGAATGGGTCATCGCCGTGGAACTGGAACGCGCTTACACAAAAGAGGAAATCCTCACGCTTTACCTTAATTATTTCGACTTCCTGCACAATGCCGTAGGCATCAAAACGGCGGCGAAGGTATATTTCGGCAAGCAGCCGCGCGACCTCACCACGCTCGAAGCCGCCACGCTGGTGGGCATGTGTAAAAACCCCTCTTACTTCAATCCCGTGCGCGAGCCAGAGCGTTGCCGACAGCGGCGCAACGTGGTGTTGCAGCAGATGTGCAAGGCGGGGCACCTCACGGAGGAAGAAGTGGAACGTCTCAGCCAAGAACCGCTCGGGCTCAACTTCCACCGCATCGACCACAAGGAAGGCCTTGCCGCTTATCTGCGCGAATATCTGCGCCGCATCATGATGGCGGAACGCCCCAACCCCGACGATTACCGCGCTTGGCAGCGACCGCAATACTACGTGGATTCGCTCATGTGGGAGAACGACCCGCTCTACGGCTGGTGCAAGAAGAACGTGAAGCGCGACGGCACGCACTACGACATTTACACCGACGGGCTTAAAATATATACGGCCATCGACTCGCGTATGCAGCAATACGCCGAGGAGGCCGTGAAGAAGCAGGTGGGGCAAGTGATGCAGGCAAAGTTTGACGCCGAAAAGCGCGGTGCGGCCAATGCGCCCTACGTATCGACCCTTTCGGTAAAAGACGTAAACCAACGCCTCGCCAAAGCCATGAAGCAGAGCGACCGCTATCGCCAGATGAAAGCCGACGGGGCTACGGAGGCGGAAATAGAAGAGGCGTTCAACCGCCGCGTGCCGATGACGGTGTACACGCCGCGCGGCGAAGTGGACACGCTGATGACGCCGCGCGACTCCATACGCTATTACAAGCGTTTCCTGCGCGCCGGCCTCGTATCCATTGACCCCGAAACGGGACACGTGAAAGCCTACGTGGGCGGACTGGACTACGCTCATTTCCAATACGACATGGCCACCGTGGGCCGCCGGCAGGTGGGTTCTACGATGAAACCCTTTGTCTATGCCATGGCGATGCAGGGCGGCTACACGCCGGAGAGCACTATTCTGAACGTGCAGCGCACCTACGGCGACTGGTCGCCGCGCAACGGTAGCAAGGCGCGCTACGGCGAGGAAGTGACTCTGAAATGGGGACTTAGCCAGTCGAACAACTGGGTTACGGCGGAACTGATGTATCAGATTGACAACACGGGGCAGGGTCTCGTGCGCGACCTGCAAGACCTTGGCATTGCCAACGACAATATGCAGCCCTCGCTCTCGCTCTGCCTCGGCACGTGCGACATCACCACCGCCGAAATGGCCTCAGCCTACACGGCATTCGTAAAGAAAGGCATTCGCCGCGCCCCAATCCTCGTGACGCGCATCGAAGACGGCAACGGCAACATCTTGGCAGAGTTCCACCCGCGCACCAACGAGGTGTACAGCGAGGAAACGGCATATAATATGATCGACATGATGCGCGCCGTAATCGACCACGGCACGAGACGGGTACGACGAACGACAACTCGGACGGCTGGTTCGTGGGCTGCATTCCCACGCTTGTCACGGCCTGCTGGGTAGGCGGCGAAGAGCGCGACATACATTTCAACTCCACTGCCAACGGACAGGGCGCAGCCACTGCGCTGCCGGTTTGGGCAGTGTATATGAAGCGCGTGTTTGCCGACCGTTCGCTCGGATACGACCCAGAACAAGAGTTTGAGAAACCTGAACTCCGCGACTCACTCGCATTTGAGCCTAATCTCCCCGAAGGCGAACCGCAGCCCAACGAGCCGAAACCCGCTCCGAAGCCCGCCGCGCCCGCCAACCGCACCAGCGGCGAGGAACTTTTTGAATAGCGGCCGGGGATTATACTCGTCTACTTGTTTCACTCGTCTACTTGTCAACTCGTTTACTTTTTTACTTGTTTACTCGTCTACTCTACATTATATAAATATGAACTTTACGGCAATAATTCCAGCAAGATACGCTTCTACGCGCTTCCCCGCCAAACCGCTTGCGCTGCTGGCCGGGAAACCGATTGTGCAACACGTTTATGAGCGCACCGCCGCCGAGATACCCGATGCCTGGGTGGCCACCGACGACGAGCGCATAGCCGAGGCCGTCCGCGCTTTCGGCGGCAATGTTGTAATGACCTCGCCCAACCACCGCAGCGGCACGGACCGCATCGGCGAGGCCGTGAAAAACATCGGCTGCACGGCGGATGTGATTGTGAACGTGCAGGGCGACGAACCCTTTATCGCCGCGCAGCAACTGCAGACCATCAAGCAATGCTTCGACGACCCCGAGACCGAAATCGCCACGCTCGTGAAACCGTTCGCCCCGACCGACACTTGGGAAAAACTCTCCAACCCCAACAGTCCGAAAGTGGTGGTGGACAACCGGGGCTTCGCGCTTTATTTCAGCCGCAGCGTCATACCTTTCCTGCGCGGCATTCCGCAAGAGGAGTGGACGGCGCGGCACGAGTTTCTCAAGCACATCGGCCTCTACGCCTACCGCGCCGAAACGCTCCAGCGCATCACGGCGATGCCGCAAGGCGCATTGGAACAAGCCGAATCGCTCGAGCAACTGCGCTGGTTGCAAGCGGGACTTAAAATAAAAGTGGGGCGCACCGACTTGGAAACCATCGGCATCGACACTCCCGAAGACCTCGAAAAGGCAGAGGCATTCATCAAAGGCCTGTAAACACAATAAAACACTATTCTGACAAGACTATGCTCAATAAACTTAAACCTATACTCTTCGCCATCGCCTTGCTTGCCGCGCCCCTCTCGGCGCAGAAACTGCAAGTGGGCTCGTGTGAACTGAAAGACGGCGGCATCTACACCGGCGAACTGCTCGGCGGAAAGGCCAACGGCAAGGGACGCGCCGTGTATGAAAACGGCGACACCTACGAAGGCGAGTTCGTGAAAGGCTTCCGGCAGGGGCAAGGCACCTTCACCGCCGCCGACGGCTCGCGCTACGAGGGCTCGTGGATGAAAAACGAAAGGCACGGCAAGGGCACGTTCTACGCCGTGAACAATAACCGCTACGTCGGCCTCTGGTACCGCAACCGCAAGGAGGGGCACGGCGTGATGTACTACTACAACGGCGATGTCTACGACGGCGACTGGAAAGAAGACAAGCGCGAAGGCAAAGGCACGTACACCTTTAAGAGGACCGGCAAAGGCTACTTCGACTGGAACGACGGCTCGAAATACGAGGGCACATGGCTCAACAACCGCCGAAACGGCAAGGGCACGTATTTCTATGCCGACGGCGACTATTACACCGGCGACTGGAAAGACGACATGCAGAACGGTAAGGGCATCTACAAATTCCGCAACGGCGATGTCTACGAAGGGCAGTATGTTGACGGCGAGCGCACCGGCGAGGGCATCTTCAAGTTTGCCACGGGCGACCAGTACAACGGCCATTTCCTGAACGGCGAGCAGAGCGGGCAAGGCACTTTCATCTGGAAAAACGTAGCCAACTATACGGGGCAATGGCAAAACAACATGAGAAACGGCCACGGCACGTATAAGTGGAAAAACGGCGACGAATACACCGGCTCCTGGGTCAACAACAAGATGGAAGGCAAAGGCGTGCTGCGCACTGCCGACGGCACTAAGTTCAACGGCGAATTCAAGGAAGGGCGCAAGCACGGCAAGTCGGTGGAACTGCGCCCCGACGGCTCTAAAATTGAATGTACCTACAAGGACGGCGAACGACACGGCAAATACGTGGAGTACGACCGCAACGGAAACGTCACCAAGAAAGGCGAATATTCCAACGGCCGCGTGGTGCAATAATTTTTTGGACATTATTGTGAACGAGTTGACGAGTAAACAAATATTGCGGCCATATATAATATTGTATAGCTAAACTTCCCTGCCTCGTCTGCTCGTCTACTAATAAGCAAGAAAACCACCAAGGCTGCCGCAGCGAAGCCGCAACGCCTTAAAATCGTGAAAAACGACCCTTGGCTCGAACCGTTTGAAGGCGCAATCCAAGGCCGCCACGACCATGTGCTCCACAAGCTCCACGAACTCACGGCCGGCAAGAAACCGCTCTCGGAATTTGCCGACGGCCACCTGTATTTCGGCCTGCATAAGACAGAAAAGGGCTGGGTGATCCGCGAATGGGCACCCAATGCCACGGCGATTTATCTCATCGGCGATTTCAACGGTTGGCAGGAAAACGAAAAATATGCCTTTAAGCGCCTCAAAAACTCTGGCAACTGGGAACTCAAGCTCCCTGCGAAAGCCCTCAAACATCAAGACCTCTACAAACTCAAAGTGCACTGGGAAGGCGGCGAAGGCGAGCGCATTCCTGCTTGGTGCCGCCGCGTGGTGCAGGACGACGACACAAAGATATTCAGCGCACAGGTGTGGGCTCCCGAACAGGAATACGTGTTTAAGAAAAAGACGTTCAAGCCCAACACCGCCCCGCTGCTGATTTACGAATGCCATATCGGCATGTCGCAGGACGCTGAAAAGGTGGGCACATACAACGAATTTCGCGAGAACGTGCTGCCGCGCATCATCGAAGAGGGTTACAACTGCATACAGATTATGGCCATTCAGGAGCACCCCTATTACGGCAGTTTCGGCTATCACGTAAGTTCTTTCTTCGCCCCGTCCTCCCGCTTCGGCACGCCCGAAGAGTTGAAGCAACTCATCGACGAGGCGCATCAGGCTGGCATAGCCGTAATTATGGATATGGTGCAGAGCCACGCCGTGAAGAACGAAATCGAAGGCCTCGGCAACTTCGCCGGCGACCCCTCTCAATATTTCTATAGCGGCGGCCGCCGCGAACACCCCGCATGGGACAGCCTTTGCTTCGACTACGGCAAGAACGAGGTGATCCACTTCCTCCTTTCCAACTGCAAGTATTGGCTTACGGAGTTCCACTTTGACGGATTCCGTTTCGACGGCGTTACGTCGATGCTCTATTACAGCCACGGCCTCGGCGAAGCGTTCTGCGGCTACGGCGACTACTACAACGGACATCAGGACGACAATGCCATTTGCTACCTCACCCTTGCCAACCTACTTATCCACGAGGTAAATCCCAAGGCCATCACCATTGCCGAAGAGGTTTCGGGCATGCCGGGACTGGCAGCCCCGTTCAAGGACGGCGGCTACGGCTTCGACTACCGCATGGCTATGAATGTGCCCGACTATTGGATTAAGACCATTAAGGAATGTCGCGACGAAGACTGGAAACCCTCCTCTATTTTCTGGGAACTAACCAACCGCCGCGCCGATGAAAAGACTATCTCCTATTGCGAAAGCCACGACCAGGCACTCGTGGGCGACAAGACCATCATCTTCCGCCTCATCGATGCCGACATGTACTGGCACTTCCGCAAGGGCGACGAGAACGACACGGTGCATCGCGGCATCGCGCTCCACAAAATGATCCGCCTCATCACGGCCTCCACGATTTGCGGCGGTTACCTTAACTTCATGGGCAATGAGTTCGGTCACCCGGAATGGATTGACTTCCCGCGCGAAGGCAACGGCTGGAGCCACAAGTACGCCCGCCGCCAATGGAACCTTGTGGACAACAAAGAATTGTGCTACCACTTCCTCGGCGACTTCGACAAGGCGATGCTCGAAACGATTAAGTCGGAAAAGAACATTCAGAAGTTACCCGTGCAAGAAATTTGGCACAACGACGGCGACCAAATCCTTGCCTATCAGCGCGGCTCGCTGCTCTTCGTGTTCAACTTCAACCCCACGCAGTCGTTCACGGGCTACGGCTTCATGATGAAGGAAGGCGCCTACGACGTGGTGCTCAACACCGACGCCAAAGCCTTTGGCGGCAACGGCCTGTCAGACGACAGCATCCGCCATTTCACCAACTACGACCCGCTCTTGAAGAAAGACGGCAAAGGATGGCTGCAACTCTATCTGCCCGCCCGCTCTGCCGTTGTTTTGAAGAAAGTGGAAGAATAAATTTTGTGGTCGGCCATACCGATTATAACGATTTGGGGCGCATGAAACCGTGCGCCCCAATTTTTCAAAAGCAAACTGATGCCTAAAATTCTTGTTTCATTGCGCGTTATCTTCGTCCTGTTTCTATTTTTCTTCCTTTCCGTGGCACAGGGCGACGTGCTATGCTATCTTTACCGCCACTTCATAGATGCCTCCTCCGAACCCGTGCACTGGCTGCTGGGCGGCGCGGCGGCGGCAATACTCATATTAATAATGTGGCTGCTTTCGCGCACGGCCGTATACCGCCGCTATCCACTGATTGAAACGATACCGGCAGGCTTCGCCGCCGTGCTGGCGGTCAGCCTGCCGTTTGCCAGTTGGCAGCACGTGCTGGTTACCATATTATATTATTGTGTTGCTGCAGCGACGCTCGTCTTTTGCAACAGATTGCTTCAAAAGGCGTATCACACGGCGCGCCGCCGCTTGCCGCTCCTGATTTACGGCACGGGATTGCTCCTCGTTTGCTTCGTAACAGGACTGCGTGCAGCCGCCACCGATGCAGACCACTACGAACTGCGCACAGCCGAAGCCCTGCGCCGCTGCGACTATGCCGCCGCCTACCGCACGGGCGAAATAGCCCTCGCTGTCACGCCGCGCCTATTTGCCATGCGCTCTTACCTCTTAGCAACGCAAGGCGAGGGCTTATCGCAAACGCTCTTCAAGCAACCCATTCCTGCGGGCGGCAGCAAGTATCTGCTTCTGCCCAACGACGAATGGCAACGCCTCAACTTTTCGCCCGACAGCCTTTACGTCCGCCTTGGCGGCACGCCTGCTCAGGGCGAAACGACCTTGCAGTTTTTGCAACGCCTTGCCTTGCCGGCCGACACGGCGCACCGCCCCACCCCACTCGCCCGCGACTATTATCTTTGCGCCCTGCTGCTGGATCGCCGCCTGTCGGACTTCGCGGAAACCTACGCCGCCCTTTGTCCCGGCGACTCCGTGCAAATTCCTCGCTTTTACAGCGAAGCCCTCGCGCTTCACAGCCGCAAGCATGACCTCCCCTTTGCCTACAACGATGAAGCCGTCGAAGCCAATCTGCTCGACTTTATGGACATGGCACGCAAGACGGGCACGGCGCAAGAGGGGCGTAACCTCCTGCGCCGCAGCTACGGCGAAACATTTTGGTGGTATTATTATTTCGGGCAGAAAGGCACTGGGCAAACTAATTAACCCTATACAAACGAAATGTCGGCTATAACCTGTGCACGGACCATTTCGTTGATTTTCTTTACAAGATTGCTGCGTTGCATCATCAGCGTGGCGCGGGCAGCAGGCGACGACACGCGGATGGTGAGCACTTGGTTGCGGATAGCAACGGCTTCCGTATATCGGCTGAACGCCTCGCCCGCTACCGACGGCCACGCCATGAGGGCGCGGTGTTCGTTGAGCGGCGTTTCAAGTCCCGCAAGGCGCAGATAGCGCAAAAGCACGCCGCTTATTTCTTCAGATTTTCGTCGTTCCATACTGTCTGATCCGCGTTGATGTGAAAAAGGCGGTAGTCGCGCTGCGTGGCTGCCAATATTTTATCGAGGTGCTCGCGCTGCGTGTCCGTGATAAAGATTTGCCCGAAGTCGTCGCCACTCACGTAGTCAATGATATTGCCCACGCGACTGTCGTCGAGTTTGTCGAAAATATCGTCAAGCAGGAGCAGCGGCGTGTGGCAATGCCCCTTTTGCTTGAGATAAAGGAACTGCGCCAGTTTCATGGCGATAAAATACGTCTTGGTCTGTCCCTGCGACCCTTCGCGGCGCACGGGGTAACCTTTCAAAGAAAGCAGGAGGTCGTCCTTGTGCGTGCCGTGGAGCGTGTAACCCACAAGGCGCTCGCGAGCACGCCAGTCGCGCAAAATAGGTTCGAGGTCGCCGCGCTCCCCGTGCGACTGGTATTCAATTTCCACATCCTCGACCTCTTGACGGCTGAGCGTGGCATACATTTTCTGGAAAATAGGACGAAACTCCTCCGCGAAAACACGCCGCGCGGCGTAGATAATGGCGGCATCGCGCGACATCATCATTTCCAAAACGTCCAGCACCGATGCGTCCGGCTCTTCTTCTTGCTTTAGCAAAGCGTTGCGCTGTTTGAGGCAACGCTCGTAGCGGATAAGGGCTTCGAGATAAGGCGCGTCGTACTGCGCAA
>SFPF01000087.1 GCA_004552155.1 Bacteroidales bacterium | reverse complement strand
TTAGGAAGCGTTTTCCTGCTAATGTCTTCATATAAATGCACCTTTGGCTGCGGCTCGGCATAATCCAAGTAAACTTGGCTTCTGCTCTCGCCTTGCACAAACGTTCCTGTTTTCTAAAATTGTTTCTTTATCCCTGCTCCTCAATCAGTGCGACGGCGTAAGCGGAGATGCCTTCGCGGCGGCCGGTGAAACCGAGTTGCTCGGTGGTGGTTGCCTTCACGGAAACGCGGGAGACGGGGATGCCGAGCAGGTGGGCGAGGCACTCGCGCATGGCGTCGATGTGCGGCGAAAGTTTGGGGCGTTCGGCGCAAACGGTGATATCTACGTTGCCTACACTGAAACCGTGATCGGCAAGCAGGGCTACGGTGCGGCGCAGCAGAATCTTGCTGTCAATATTCTTAAATTCGCCCGCCGTGTCGGGGAAATGATAACCGATGTCGCGCATGGCGGCTGCCCCGAGCAGGGCATCGCAAAGCGCGTGGATAAGCACGTCGGCATCGCTGTGGCCCAGCAGTCCGAAGTCGTGTTCTATCTTTATGCCACCCAACCAAAGGTCGCGGCCGGGCACCAGCTTGTGTACGTCGTAACCAAATCCTATTCTCATCTTCTCCTTCTGCTGAAAAAGTCCTTGATGCCATCGAAGTCGAACGCCAGCGACACGCGCAGCGTCTGGTCGAGAGGGTTGCTGGGCGAGGTGGCAATGGTGTAGGCTGCGTCAATTGCCATGACGTTCATGCGGAAGCCCGCACCCACGTTGAAATATTTGCGATTACCCTGCATCTTGCTCTCGTGGTGATAGCCGCCGCGCAGGGAGAACTTGTCGTTGTAAACGTATTCCGCGCCGACGCTCCACTGTATCTCTTCCATTTCGCCCTTGAAACCGCGCTCGGAGTCGCTGAAACTCTTGAAGATGCCGGAGATCGACGACACGTCGTAGTATTCCTTTTGCAGGCGCAGCGGATAATCATATTCGCTCTCATCAGCCATTTTCAAAGGTGTGGAAGGAACGAGCAGCTTGTTGGCGTCTGCGCAGATGGAGAAGCGGTTGTACTCGTTGATGGGCACCATGAAGTTGATGCCGAGGCGCAGGTTGGTAGGGATGAAATAGGAATTTTCGTCGCCGTAGCTTATTTTCGTACCGATGTTGCTGATGTTAAGGCCGAGGGCGAATTGGCACTCGCGCTGTCCGAGGTTGAAATACGTGTTGTAGTAGCAGGCGATGTCGGCGGCGAAGGCAGAACCGGGCTTCGTGCTGTCGTCGTAGTGGCCACTCAGGTCGGAGTACATATAGCGCAGTGCTACGGCCGCCGAGAATTTCTCGGAGAGCATACGCGAGTAAGCCACGTCTACGCCCATTTCGTAAGGCTTCACGGTGGTGTTCTCGTCGTCGGTCATCACGTCGCCGAGCGTAAAGTAGCGCAGGCTGGCGCTCAGTGCCTGGTAGTCGCCGAGGCGAATGTAGCCGGCGGCGTTGAGCAGGGCGATACCGTCGGTAAGCTGTCGCACAAGTCCGGCACGCGAAATGGTGAATGGGTATTTGGCGGGGTTCCAGCTTTGCGAGTTTACGTCGGGGTCGGTGGCGGCACCCGTGTCGCCAAGGCCGGCGGCGCGCGCGTCGGCGGCAATGGACTGCGAGGTGACGGCTGTGATGACGGGGTTGAACTGTTTGCGCCAGTCGTCCTGCGCAAACAGAGCCGCAGGCATCACAGCGAGCGCAGTGAAAAGGAGTTGTCTGAGTGTATGTTTCATGTTGTTGATTATTGGCTGGATTGGGATTATTTTAGTAGACAAGTAGACGAGTCAACAAGTAAACGAGTAGACAAGTTGGGGCGGGCTGTAAGCCCAATTGTTGCGCCTAGCCCAGGGCAACACCCTGGGGACAAGTAAACATGTTTAGAGAATTACGAGTTTCTTGGATTTAGTTTCTTTGCCGTCGATAATGGCGCGGTATACGTAGATGCCCGAGGAGAGCGGCGTACCGGCTGTGTCGGTGAGCTGCCAGGGCACGGACACGTAGTTTGCGCCCTGCACGCTTTGCGTTTTATGCCATACGCGACGCCCGGCGATGTCGTAGACTTCCATGGTCACGTCGATGCCTGCGGCGGTGTCCATGAAGAAGGAGGCAATAAACGTGGTGGTCGTTGTGGCGGGATTTTTCGTGGCAAAGACATCGCGGTCGGCTGCGCCCTCTTCATGCACGGTGAACGAGAGCTCGGAGTCCGTGACGTTGCTGTTCACGTCCCACACGCGCAACTGCACCTTGTGCTTGCCCCTCGCCATGGCGGGCAACTGGTAGGCGATGTGCCCGCTGTTGTAGCTGCCGAAGTCGAATGCGAAGTAATCGTTGAGGCTGATGGGCGCAGTGCGGTCGCCGTCTATCACAAGTTCGATGTTATGCCCGATGGTGGCCCCGTTGATGCTTAGTCCCACGTCGTCGCGCACGTCGGCGTGCAGCAACGGCTCAGGCCCCACGATGCCGCCGTTTGGGAAGTCGGGCGTGTTGAGGTAGAGGAATGCGGAGGGGCCTTGCGTGTCGGCCGGGGCGTTGGGGTCAGTGCCGTTCATGTAGATGTCCGTGAAACTTCCGTTGCAGTCGAGCGAATGGTCGGCGTTCACGGCGTAGAATGAGAGCAGGGCATCGTCGTCGGAGTAGTTGATGTCGCGCGGAATGGGTATGCGCAGCGTGAAGCGGCCGCCGCTTACCGAAACGCTGCTTTCAAACATCGTTTTGTTGTAGTCCTCATAAGTGAGCGGCGCGCTCGACCCGTTGCCCTTGCAGGTAATCTTTTCTTTCGGGCAGAGCAGCATCGCCGTGAGCGTTCCGTTGAATCCCGCATCGGCAGTGCCGTCGGGTTTCGTTACGTAACCCTCGATTCCAGCCACGGAGCAGGCGGCGAGTTGGTGGCGCGTGCCGGTAGCAGTGGCCTGCCCGTTGATTTTATCCACCACCACCTTGCCGCGCGGCACGGCCAGGTAGAGGGCGGGGTCGCCGAGGAGGGTGTATTTGAGCTTGTTGATGGTGTTGTCGCTCTTGCGCGTCACGAGTTCCGCCTTGGCCAGTTGCAGGGCTTCGCCCATGGTGTTGTGGCGGCCGTTGGTTTTTCCCAAAAGGTAGTTCATGTAAGCCACGTTGAGCGTGCGGTTGTAGTTGGCAAACACCGAGCGCGAGGCACACATCACCGCCACAGCGCCGCCCGTCTGGTTGAAGAGCGCGGCGCGGCCGAGGTCGTCGGTGAGCTGGTCTATGGGCGTGATTTCGCAGGAGGCGTAAATCCAGAGCGGCAGGCTGGAAGTCTGCGTGGCCTTCACGTCGGAGAGGAGCATAAGGTTGGCGTGCGAAATCTTCTCGGGCGAGCCGTGCCCGTTGTAGTTGAAAATCAGCGCGCCCTTGTTCATCTCCGTCTTGAGTTTCTGCGTTACGAGCGGATAGTAGCTGCCTGTTGCGGTCATCGTCTGGTAGATGCGGCGCGTGAGCAGGTCGGGGTCGCCGGAGGCTTCTATCTGCTTGCCCACGGCTTCGGCATCGTTCATGTGCAGGTTGTTGTCGCCATTGTCGCCGATGAGGAAGATTTTGTTTTTCCAAATCCCCGGCGCGCTATTGTCGATATAGTGGATGCACTTGTCCACGAGGAAGTTTGCCCGCTCTGCGTCGTGGCAGGGGAAGCGTCCCAAACCGATGTCTATTTTCTCTTTCAGAATGTCCGCGCCCTCGCCGTCGTCGAGTAGTCCGAAGTAATCGTCGGTCACGTAGCTGCGCAGCGAACCGTACGACACGGAGTAGGTGTTGAGATTCTTTCCCTCGAAATCATTGGCCTCGTAGGCGGGCAGCATGTCGGCGGGCGTAAGGCCAGAGGCTTTCCAGCCGGCGGAGAGCATGCGGTTGTCCCAGGCGCAGTCGCCAAAGAAAAGAGCGAAGCGCGGCGCACCCTCGCCGGCATCGGCGCGGTCGTAGAGCATTTTGAGGTAGCGGCGCAGCGCGGTGGCATCGGGCGTGCCGGAAGAAAACTCGTTGTATACCTGCGCCACGCTCACCACCTTTACTTTCAGGCCCGAGCGTGTGCGGTGCATCTGCGCCAGGCGTTCTGCGGCGGCGTTGAGCGCGCCCGAGCTCGGCACGAAAATCACGTAGTCGATATTGCGGTCGGCGTGCAAGTCCTGATTGCCTATTGCGCCGATGACAGTCGGTTCGGGATAGTTGCCCGCCGTGTTCACTATGACATAGCGTTCCCTGCCGTCGGCGGCGTATGCCGTGAGCGTTGTGCCGTTGAGGCGCGATGCCACTTCAGCCGCCGGCACGCCCGCGCGTGCTATGCGCCAGAGGCGCGTTGAGCCCGTGGCATTGGCAATGTTCATATTCACCGCGCCGTCCATCTCGGGGCAGAACGATGCGCCCCCGGCGTTGGCCGTGAGCTGCTTGGGGTATTTGATGCGGATAAAGTTGAGCCGTGCCGGTACGCCTGCCGTTGAGGTGATGCGGAATTGCAGGTCGGAGGTGGTGGCGCGGAAGGTGAATGTGCTTTGCCGCCCGCGGGCTGCATCGCTCGACGTAATCTTGTTTACCGTTATCTGCGACACTACGCTGCCGAACGACGGCCCGAGCGTCATCTGCGCCGTGCAGTTTTGCGTGGCGCCCGCTGCCGTGAAGTTCCACGTCACGGTAGTGAGATTTGTGCCCGTGATGCCCGGTAGCGAGGCTGTGTAAGTATTGCTGTTCGCCGTGCCGAAATCGTGCCCGTCGAACATTTCGCGCCCGCCGCCGTACCACGCAAACTCGTCGTTGTCGATAGCGGCGTAGTGATACACTTCGCCCAATGTGGCCGATGCCGCTTCGTCGGGCGCGGGCAGCGTGGCGAATGCGGCGGGCGTGTTGCCTTCGGTGAGGAAATAGTAGGAAAGGGTGGAGTAGGGGTTGTTGGCATGCACGCCGTCGGTCCAGCGGCGCGTGCCTTCGGCAAAGAAGAGCAGGGCATCGCTACGGCGGTAGAGGGGAATTTCTTCCAAGTCGTCCGTCACGGCGTTTCTGCCTGAAAACTCAAGCAATTCGGGAATCATGCGTCCGCCGTAGCCGAAGAGGCGCACTTTTGCGGGGTTGGAAAAACCCATTTGCGCCAGTGCGGCCGGTGTGAGGCGGTAAATGCCTTCCGAGGGCACCGCGATTTTTACCCACCGCCCCGAAGCCAGCACCGAGTGGTCGCGATAGCGGGCGGCGATTAACGCATCTTGCGTCTCTGCAAGGTTCAGACGAGGCGGAATGGTGTCGATGCGCACGCGGCACGAAACGAGGCGCATGGGACGACCGTTTCGGTTCACGATGGGGCAGAAACTCACGTCGAGACGCACCTCGCCGCGCGCCACGCCGCGAAATACTTCCATTGCCACGCTGTCGGGTACTGCCAGTGCCTGCGCGGCGATAGCCCGGCGTTCCTCCGCCGTGAGCGGCGCATATTCGGGATATTCCAGGCGCACGCGGTAAGCGCAACCCTCCGAGGCTCTGCCCACGGCGTGCGATGCGCTGTAATAGGGCAAGCCCTCCGCCGTTATCGGGTAGTCGGCGGCGCGGAGTTCCGTGAACTCGCCTTGCGCCCTGCCTTCCGCCGATGGCGCGGCGAGGCACAGGAGCAGCATCAGGAGCCTGCACATATAATAATATAATGGGTGGTGTCTGAGAATAACCATATTTTTATCGCAACGGCATTTTCCAGATGCCTTGAAATGTCATTTCACATTAAAGTCGAGCAACGCCTCCCCGTTGAGCCTTGCCGTGAGGTGGCAGTTTATGCCTACGGCGGTCTGCCCCGTGAAGGGACTGCCCGTGAGCAGAATGTCGCCCTGGCGCAGGGTGCAACAGCGGCTCACTTGCGCTATGAGGTCGTCCGCTCCTGCCATCGCCGCCGCCGTGTTGAAACTTTGCACTGGTTGGCCGTCAATGTCGAGACAGCACACGGCGTTGTCCACGCCCGTTTCGGGCAGCGGGGCGAAGCGTCCCAAAGCCACGCAACCGTCGAAGGCGCAGGCCGCGTCCCACGGCAGTGCGGCGGCTTGCAACTCCTGCAAAAGCCCTTGCGCTACAAACACGGCGCAGACGGTTGCCGCGTCGCGGTATCTGTAAGCAAACCTCGGCGCGATGCAGCGTCCGAGGCGGCCGATGCGCACCGCCAGTTGCACACTCACCGTGCAAGGCTCGGCGAAATCGGGAATGAAAAACGGGCGGTTGCTGGTGGTCAGCGTCGTGTCGGGCAGCGTGACAAACGAAGGTTGCCTTAGTACTGATAACGCATTTTCGGCGGTTTTATTGCCTTTCGGGTAATTGTTTATGATAGAAAATACCTTCATGCCGTTTGATTGTGTTCTATTTGCAATTTTGCGCCTAAAAGATAAAACGTGAACGCTCTGCGCAGGGAGGAGCGCGGGATTAACGGGTTTTTAGACTCTTGTGCTTTCAGAAAAACTTGTTCTCCCCAAAGCCCTACCTATTCAATATAAACTTGATGCTGAAGCCGAAGTCCTGAGTGGTGACGGGGTAGGAGCTGGACGTGAGGAGAGGTTTGTTTTTCTGCCGGTCGTAGTAGGCTGTGAGGGTGACGTATTTGCTCAGCGCGTAGTCGGCGGCGAAGGACACCTGTATGGCGTTGTTGCCGCTCGTGGCTTGCGAGATGAGGGTGGCGATGTCGCGGTTGAGCACGCTCTGGTTGCGGATGGTGAAGTCGAGGCGCAGGTTGAGGTCGGAAGCAAAGCCGGAAGACCCTGTTTTCTTAGTCGTTTCGTTGCTTGCTGTGCGCTTCGATTTTGTTTTCACTGTCTTTTTGGACGAGAAGAGGTTTAGGTTGCTGATTTTATAGCCGAAACCAATGACAAGGTCGTTGGAGCGCGACTCGCTCAGCTGCTGCGAGGTCATGCTCAGCGTGAGGACGCGGGTCTTGCGGTATTCCACCTTTGCAGTGAGGTTGTTCACAAACGTCATGTCCACGCCAACAAGCGGCGAGAAACTTTCGTTGATGCTCACGGTGCTGACGTCGAACTCGCAGCTCGGCACGGGGCTGCCTGTGGCTACGTCCGTCACGAAGCCGAAGCCGTTCATATATTCCTGATAAGAGGTGAACGAACTGTAAGAGCCCACGGTGTAGACGCTCTTGTAGGCATGATTGAGGTTGAAGCTCTTGAACACCTTCTTCATCTTCGGCAACTTGGCCAGCCCGCCGTAGCTCACGGTCCAGTTGGGCAGGAGCGCGGAGAGTTTGGGGAAGATCTCCAACCCGCTGCCGCCCGACGTATAGGTGTCGAGGAAGGCGGGTATCATCACGCCTGCGGCATAGGGCGACACCGTGCCGTTGGCCGGGTCGAAGGTTTGGCCGGCCAGGGCGGAGCCTGCGGGATAAGGCGCACCGGCATAGTTTGCCTCAACCCGGTCGCGGTAGGCTGCGAGGGAACCCACGAATTTCTCAAACGTCTTGCTCTTGTAGCCCTTGTCGGGCGAACCGGTCTTCTCAAACGCCGAGCCGATAGATATGGTAGTCATTGAGAATGACCCGGTGCGCGTGGTGGGCATACCGTCGAACATGAACTGAACGGAAGAGTTTTTCGTTTCGTTGCGCGTGGCGGAGAGGTCAATCTTCACATCCTTAAACGGTTCAAGCGTAGCGCGAATAGAGAGATTGCGGTTTTGGCTCATTGTGGCGGGCGTGACGAGGTCGTCCGAGCAGAGCAGCCAGCCTTTGTCCTTAGCCTTATAGAGCCAGTCCTCGCCCGTGAAGCCGAAGGCGAAGTCAAGGCCGGGCTGCAAGCCGCCGCTGTTGTTTTGGCCGAAGTAGTCGCCCACGTTGGGCAGGAAGCCCGGCACGTTGAGGTTTTGCTTGTCGGTGTAGTTCACACTCACGTTGCGCACCATCATGAGGAAGCGCGTGGCATATTGCAGCGCCTTGTACCAGCCTTGCTCCTCCGTGCGTTTGCGCGGGCTGACGGTGAGCTTGAGCCGCGCGGTATCTTGCGAGAGCACGATAATTTTATTATTATCTACCACCTTGTAGCGGATGGGATAGCGCGTGCCGTCGGGGCGCAGGGCGGTGACGCGAAGCTTCTTGCTTTTCTGGTTGTGCTGAATGGTGAGCGTGGTGTCGGCCTTGAGCTGTATCTCCTTCGTGAAGTTTTTCGGTTCCGTTTTCTTCTTGGCGGTGGTTGCCAGGGCACGTGGTTGTAGAGCGTTTCGAGGTTGAGGCGTGCGTTGTAGGTTTTGCTGCTGGAGTTGGAAATGTTGTTGCCCATGGTGGAGCCGTCTTCGAGGTCGGTGCCGCGCGTCCAGTTGTATGTGCCGTTGTAGGCAAAGTCGGCGGTGAGCCAGTCGAAAAGCGGCAGTTTGTTCAGCGGCAGTTTCCAGGTGAAATCAAAGGTCTGCTGATACGACAAGGGGCGTCCCATGTGCTTGATGCTCTGCCACACGGAATCTTTCCAAGCCGAGTAACGGTCGGGAAAGAGGTCCTTGTTCACAGCCGTATAGGGCTGCTCGATTTCAGCGTTTGTGCCGGAAGAGAAAGAGGCGTGGATGCTCTTCGTCAAGTCCCAGCGCAGAGGTGAGCGGTATCGACGTGTTGTCGAGATTTTCCATATCGCGCTCCTGAAACTCGTAGTAAGTGCGGTTGATGTCGGAGTTGAAAGCGATGTTTTGCGGAATATAGTTGAAATTCTGTTCCTTGACGATTTTGAGCCACGGGCTTTTTCCCTTCAATTTCTTAAAGGGTTCGTAAGGCTTATAGTTAGGCGTGTAGCTGTAGCCAAAGTTCCATTTCCAGTTTTCATCTTTCTCCCACGCCGTAGTCTCGCCCGTGGTGTTGCGTGCGCTATGGGCGTAGCCAAACGTAAAGTTGGCGGGGTCGTAGGGCATGGGGTGGCGCTTCGTGGAGATGTTGAAGCGTGCGCCGGAGATGCTGAAGTTCTTGTTGATGACCACAGTCTCGGCAATGTTTTTCAGTGAGTCTTTCTCCTCCTTCGTAGCCAGTCCGTCGAGGGCTTCTTCCATGGTCATGTCGGTATCGAGCGGATTGTAGCGGGGCGAGGTGCGCTGCTTGGAGTAAGCGTAGTAAATGGGTGCCTGGAGCTTTACCTTTTCCGGCAGGAACTTACCTACTTCCACGTTGGTGGTAACGCTGTATTCATAGAGATTGTCGTCGCGCCGCTGCGATACGGTTTCCTCGATGCCGCCGAAGCCTTCGGTCTCGACGTGGCCCGTGAGGTTCACGGAGGCGAGGTCGGAAAGCTGGAGGTTGAGCGCACCGCGTGCCGCCCAGCCGCCGTTGTTGGAAAACTCTTGCAGGCGCAGTTCGTTGGCCCATACCTCAACGCTGCGCGCATCGCGCGAATTGTTGCGCACGCCAATCATGATGGTGCGCACCTCGCCGAGCGTGGGGTTGCCCATCACGCTGATCTTGTTGGCGGGGCGGTTGGCATCGTATTCCGAATAAAGCTGCGCGTAAGAGATCAGCCCGAGCGACTTCTGCCTGTTGCGGTTGCGCTTGGCGGCGGTAAAGACGGAGAGGTCTATGTCGAGCATATTTTCCTCCGGCCACACGATGCGCGCACCGGCATCGGAGTTGGGATAAAGCCCATCGGGGGTGATTTTCAGGGGAATTTCGTATTCGTAGAAATTATTCTTGTAGTCAGTGCCAAGGCGCAGGAAGAGGCTTACCTGCCCGTCCTCCACGGGCGTTTCGCCGGGGAGGCTGTTGGCGTGGGCGAACATTTGCAGGTGCTTGTAGCGGCGGAAGTCGAACGATGTGTTCTTGTAGACGGCGCGTGCATCGTTGGAGGCCAGCTGCTTCACGGTGACAGCCAGTGCCTGCTCGTCGTTTTGCAGCACTTGGTCCTGCCCCGGGTCGATAACGCGGCTGATGCCGGGCGGTATGACGTAGTTGACGGGCTGTTTCTCGTTGTTCTCCTCAAAGCTCACGGCCGAGGCGCTCACCATGCCGCTCACGTCGGGCGCCTTGCCGGCGTAGAGGCTCTGGTCGTAGGTGCGCCACTCGGCGTGCACGAGGTTGAGCGTGGCGAAGCGCAGGACGACGGGATTTTCAAAGTTCGTCATATACATACGCATGAAGCGAATGCTCGAGAAGTCGGAGATGCCGCCCACATTCTTCTCGTATTCCTTCACGGGTATGCGGAACAGATACCACACCGCCTGCTTGGAAATGCCGTCGCGGGTGGTGACGCTCGTGATGTTGAGTGTGAAGTCCTGGTTGATATCCTCCACATCGGGCGTAGTTTTGTAGGCCGTGCTGTAACTCTCGGGCGAGTTTTCGGCATCTACGGAGTTGCCGTTGGGGTTATTTATATATTTGTATCGGTCGAGAATAGAAAGCTGCCGCTCGTCGTAGTCCGTGCCGCGGAAATAATGATACTTGTCGGCCGAGGGGGAGTTGTAAATATCTTGAAAGGCATCGGGTTTTACAACAGCCTGCACCTTTGAGAGGTAGTCGGCATAAGCGGGATAGCTGCGCTCTTGCTCGCTCGTCAGGCCGTTGAAACCCACGTCTTGGTTCTGGCGCGAGCCGCTGGCGGTGTTGAACGCATAGGTCACGCTGTTTTGCGTGGGTACGCGGCCCCACACGGTTTCAGAATACTGCGAGGGGTCGCCGTCGACGGGCAGACCGCTCTCGTAGAACTTCTTGCCGTCTTTGAGCACGTCCTCGCTCACCTCGCCGAGGTTGATGTAAAGGTCGCCGCTCACGGCCGAGGGATTGTCGGCATTCTTGACAAAGGGGTCCATGAGCCAAAACTCGATGTATTCGATATTGGCATTTTCAAAATCGCTCGTTTCCAGTTTGCGCATCATGCCGCCCCAGCGGGTGGAGGGATTGGGCAGATGCCCGTCTTCATCGAGGTTGGGGTCGAGGTTATACGGACCGCGCTCGTTGGGATAGAAAGCAAGGTTGAGCACGTCGAGGGTATTGGCCTCCTTCATGTTGATGCTCTTGTTGGGGAAGAGTTCGCTCTTGTAGACCTCGCGCACCCAAGGGTCGGAAAGCTGTGTGAGGTCGGAAAGCTGTGTGAGGTCGTTTTTCAGGTGGCCTGGCGTGAGCGATGACGAGCGGCGCGTGAAGAGCGGGTCGATGTAGTACCACGACAGCAGGGCGCGGTTGTAGCCGTAGCGCACATCGTTTGTCAGCTTCGCCTCTTCAAAAACGGAAGGCACGGCGCAGAGGTTCCACTCTACGGGATTGTCGATATAGGAGGCATTGCCCTGCGCGCCTTTGTTCTTGCCGGCAATGAGCTGCGCGTATTCGCCCGTGAAACTGATGCTCGACGGAGCGGTGCAATGTATGAGCGGGAGTTTGTCGAGCCAGTCCGTGAGCCGCTGGCTTTGCTTCTTCCACGAGATGTTCACGCCCCATATCGTATTATTGAGCGGCTCGCTGCCCATGGTGACCTTCGTGGTGAGCGGCTTTTCGCCGAGGTGCATAAACGTACCGCCGATTTGGAAGTCCTTGGAAAAGTCGTATTCCCACGTCATGCCGAAGAGCGTTTTGCGCTGCATACCATAATCCGTGTTGCTTTCGAGGCTCACGTTCACAGGCGTGCCAGCATCAAGAATACTCTGATTGAGTATGCGCACGATGCCGGAATTGTAGTCCACGGTATAGTCAGAGCCTTCCGAGAGCGTCTGCCCGCCGGCGGTTACGAGCACCGACCCGCGCGGTATGTTCATCGCGCCGAGGTCGATCTCGTCGTTGCGCGAGGCTTTGTATTGTCCCGAAATCTGATATTTGTTCTTCTCGGCAATTTGCCGCGCAATGGTGCGTGTGGAGTCGTAAAGTTCTTGGAACACATAGCGTTTTGCCACCTCCTCGTTGCCAATAGCTGCGGCAAGGTCCTTGCCGAAAGGCTCGACGACGGGGAAATACACGCGGCCGCTCGAGGCATCAATGGTGTAGCCCTCCACATAGTCGAAATAGCCGTTAGGATTGCGGCGGTTGTTGTTGTCGAGACGGTCAAGGCCGATGAGCTGTATGATTTTCTTGCTTTTCAGCGCAGGCTCGGGGATGTAAGAGAGATATACGCCCGTGGTGTCGCTCAAAATCTTGATGTCGAGGCGGAACTTTTCCTTCTGGATAGACGAGGCGTTGAGGGAATAGACGTTTTTCATCATCAAGTTCCAGTTGGGCATCTTCGGCGTACAGGCCGTGTTGCGCAGCGCCTTGACGAAGAGCGCCTCTCTATTGTTCTGGCGGTCGGTTGAAAACTCGCCGACCTGATAGTTCTGCCCCCTGTAAGTGTACTCATACGCCACGGCCAGCACTTGGTCGGTTTGCAGCGTCGATTTGAGCGAAATGTAGCCAAGCGCCTCGTTTAAGATATATTCCGAAGAGTTGAGCAGGCGGGCGTTTTCCAGTTTCTCGTAGTCCACGCCGCCGGAGAGGCCGAAGCCATCCAATGTCTGCGTAGCCTGAGAAATGTCGCGCGCGGCGGCGAGTTCGTTGGCGAGGTAAGAATAAAGGGAGTTGGCGGCATTGCAGGGATTTACGTCCGCACCGGGTGTCCAAAGCGGGTTGCCAATGTAGTCGTGCTCGCCGAGGTCGGCCATTGCCACAAGGTTGCGCGTGTTGGTCGTTGTTCCGTTCTTATTGGTCACCCAAATCTCCACGCGGTTAATCTTTATGCCCGAGGTGATGGTGGGCAATTGCGCCATATTGGCGTTGTATTTATCCCGGAAAAAGTGCGCGAGGAAGAAGTGGCGGTTTTCGTCGTAGGCATCTGCCGAAAACTCATAATTGGTGAGCTGTACGCCGCCTTTGGAATTGACGCTCTGCGAACTGGACTTCTTTTGGGAAATGATCGTGCTGATCTTGAATTTGCCGAATTGCATGTCGGCGCGAATACCGAAGAGCGACGACGCGCCGCGAATGAGCGATGAGTTGGTGGGCATGGAGATGTTGCCCGCCTCGATGAGCTTGATGATTTCATCTTCCTTGCCGTCGTAGTGCAGCTTGAGATTTTGAGTGTCGAAGTTGAAAGTCGCTTCCGAGTTATAGTTAAAGTCAAGGTTCACCTTGTCGCCCACCTTGCCGTTGACGCTGAGATTGATTTTCTCATCGAAATCGAAGCCGAACACCTTGCGGTTGCGCTCTGAGAGCGAGGGGTTGTCGGTGAAGCGCGTGTTCGCACCGATTTTCAGTTCGGCGGAACCCTGAGTCTTGATGCGCACACCGCCCGGGCCGAAGATTTTATCGGCTGGCCCGAGGTTGAACTTCATGTCGGTGAAGTCGAACTTTTCTTTTCCCTTAGCCTTGAAGTCGTCGCGGTTCTTCGAACGATAGTATTCCGACATGGAGCGGCGGAAACTCCAATTCATATATTCCTCGCTCGTCATGAAAAACGGCGTTTCGAGATAGTCATCGCCGAGTTTCGTACCGAGGCGGTAGGTATCTTCCTTTTCGTTGTACTCCGCTTCAGTCTTCAGATTTTCGGGGTCTTTGAGGTCGATGCTTGCCTTCGGTTCTTCTTCGTACTGAATGGTGGTGCGCTTCACCTTAAAGCGCGGGCCTACCGTGTCGGGCGGCGCAGCGGCGACGCCCGTCTCTGCCCGGTGCATGGCAAAAGCGGGACGTATCGCATACGCCCGCAAAACTGCCGACACCGCCGCAGCCAGCATCAAGGCAATAAATAATATTTTCAGGAAAGAAGATTTCACCTTAAAAATCGCCTACTTGTTTACTCGTCTACTCGTCTACTCGTTTACTTGTTTACTCGTCAACTCGTTTACTAAAAACCTTACAGCAATTTCAGTCCCTGCTTAATCAGTTCCTCCACCGTGGCATCAGGCTGCTGGCGGATAAGCTGCATGACTACTTTGTGCGTCGGTGCGGGCGGGAATCCAAGCACGGTGAGTGCCGAAACGGCTTCGTCCACCACCGCCTTATTAGCCACTGGCTGCCCGCCGCCTGCTTCTGCCGCGCCGCCGCCATCTGCCAAAATGCCCATTACCTTGTCGCGCAGATCGAGAATAATGCGCTGCGCGGCTTTCGGCCCGATGCCTTTCACGCTTTTGAGCGATCGCACGTCTTCGTTTTGTATAATGCCAGCCAACTCGGCAGGTGTGAAGGCCGAGAGTATCATGCGTGCCGTTTGCCCGCCCACGCCGTTCACGGAAACCAGGAGCGTGAACAGTTCGCGCTCCTGCTTTGTGGCGAAACCGTAGAGCAGATGCGCGTCCTCGCGGATGGCCTCATATACATACAGTTTCACGTCCTTTTTGCCCTGAACGGCGGAATACGTGTTGAGCGAAACGAGCAGCGCATACCCCACGCCGCTTGCTTCTACAGTTGCTTGCGTGGGCGTTAAGTCGTCTAATTGTCCTTTGATGTATTCAATCATTGTGTTTAAGAATGTGTTCTCTCTCGTGGTTCGGCGGCATATTACCGCAAAACGCACAATATTATTTTATAACGATTGTTATAGCCTAATATTGTGCGTTTCTTATGAAAAAGTTATTTCCTTATATTCTTTCTCCGAAGATGTACGAACCGACGCGCACCAGCGTTGCGCCTTCCTCTACGGCGATTGGATAATCGTGGCTCATGCCCCAAGAACATTCTTTGAAATAATCCTTGTCGGCGAAATAAAGGTTTTTGTAACGCTTGAAAAGTTCGTGGGCAAGGCGAAACTCGCTGCGGATTTGAGCCTCGTCGTCCGT
>SFPF01000086.1 GCA_004552155.1 Bacteroidales bacterium | reverse complement strand
GAAGAGCGCAGGCTTTTCCTCTTTTCGCGTTTTTAGGGGCAAACTATCCTATATGAGCGGAAAAATTATCTTATATGACCGTAAAAATTATAAGCAAGCCCGTAAAAATTTGCTCCTTTATAATTTTTCCGAAGTGCTTTTTCGTGAAAATTTCCTTGTTTTTCGTGGAAATCTTCTCGAAGCAAATTTTCCTTTCCTTAATTATCTATAAATCTTTGCACCGCGCCGTCTTAACGATTGCAAACGCCCGATTTACGCTCTGCGCAGAGAGTCAGACGGCATTAACAAGTTTTGTATTTCTCGTATCCTTGAAATTTTGGAAAAAAGCGGCAACGCGGCAAATTTATGCCACCTATTTATAATATTCTCGCCCGCCGCGCGTTATAAAGGAAAGAATATATTACCCTCAAAACACCATAATTATTATGCAAACTATTCAGAATGAAGAACTACGCGTCGTGGTCAGCCCCGTGGGCGCACAGATGCAAAGCGAATATCTGTGGCAAGGCGATGAACGCTATTGGAAAGAGCGCAACCCCATTCTCTTCCCCATCGTGGGCGGCATGTGGAACGGCGTGACGCGCGTGGACGGCAAGGAAGTGCGTATCCCCAAACATGGCATCATGCGCCAAAAGACGTGGACCGTGAAGGAACAGAGCGACACTGCCGTGACCTACGAATACAACGGTACTGTGGGCGATTTCGAAATATTCCCCTTTGCCTTCCACCTGGAAGTGACTTACCGACTCGAAGGCCGCAAACTCGTGGTCGAGTTTAAGGTGAAGAATACGGGCGGGGCAGACCTGTGGTTCCAAATGGGCGGACACCCGGGTATCAATCTGCCCGACTGGAAAGAGGAGAACGCCGTGGATGGCTACCTGCGTCTCGAGGGCACGCCGAAGAGCCTGCTCCGCGCCGGCGATCAAGGCTGTCTCGAACCCGAGCGCGTTCCCGTACCCCTCACCGAAGACGGCCTCGTGCCCCTCACAGTAGAAACCTTCGCCAACGAAGCACTCATCTTCGACGACCACCAAATCAGCGCAGCCACCGTGCTCGACCTGAATCGCCAGCCCGTGGCACGCGTAGAGAGCACCGCACCCGTTTGGCTCTTCTGGTCGCCCACCGGCGTGCATTCGCCCTTCGTTTGCGCCGAACCGTGGTATGGTCTCTGCGACCACCAGCATTTCGAAGGCGACATATCCGAACGTCCCTTCATCAACTGCGTCCGCGCCGGCGAAACTTGGAATGGCGGTTACAGCGTAGAGGTGTTTTAGAATGCCTTGCCCTGCGAAAACAAACTGCATAAAATGCCAAAAACGCCCAAAAAGGGAAGTTTTCGTAGACTATCATACGAAAAAAGCGGGGTTTTCTTGTCATATTGTTTTTTTTGAGTACCTTTGCGCTCAATAATAATACATGTAAAAGCATCTCTCAAATCATGGAAAATATTGACGCATTGGATTTGAAAATCCTCGGCATCATCTCGGTCAACGCCCGCATTCCGTTTAAGGACGTGGCAGCCGTGTGCGGCGTGTCCCGCGCAGCCATCCACCAGCGCGTACAGCGCCTCATCGAGGCCGGCGTGATTACCGGCTCGGGCTATACGGTTTGCCCCAAGAGCATCGGCTACAGCACCTGCACCTACGTGGGCATCAAGCTCGAAAGAGGGTCGATGTACAAGCGCGTGGCGGCAGAACTGGACAAGATTCCCGAAATCGTGGAGTGCCACTTCACAACCGGCCCTTACACGATGCTCGTAAAGCTCTATTCGCGCGACAACGAGCACCTCATGGACCTGCTCAACAACCGCATTCAGGAAATATCGGGCGTAATCTCCACCGAGACGCTCATCTCGCTCGAGCAAAGCATCAGCAGGAGCGTGCCCGTGATGCAAAATGAAAAATAATTTATCTGTGTAACAACCAAGTCGGACGAGTGGAGGCAGCGATGCCTCTGCTCGTTTGCTCGTTTTGTTGAATATGAATGTTTACGGTAAGCCAAATGAGCAGAGTTCAAGCTCGCTTGAATACTCTGACATGGCGAGAATTTTCGTGCAAGCGAGCGCAATAGAGCTTGCTCTAATTGCCGAGCGCAGCCGAAAATGTCAAAGAAAAACATCTATAGAATATGAACTTTGAAGGCCCGCTCATCGGGTTGGCAACGTTCCTGATTATCGGAGTGTTCCACCCCATAGTCATTAAAACAGAATATTACTTCGGCACGCGCCCCTGGTGGATTTTCCTGCTCCTCGGACTGGGCTGCATCGCCTGTGCGCTATTTGCGGAAAGCACTTTGACGAGTGCCTTGCTCGGCGTTACCGGCTTCTCGTCGCTTTGGACGATTCTCGAACTCTTCGAGCAGAAGGAACGCGTGAAGAAAGGGTGGTTTCCGAAACGGGGAGAGAAAAAGAAGTAAATAGTATTTTCAAAAAAATGACCGCACCATTCGACGGCGCAGACTATCGCCGCGCCACAGACCATTTCCCAAATTTTGAAGCACGCCCGCTCATAGGCATCGCCGGCAACTTCGGCGACAAGGGCTGCGAGCTTGCCGAGGGCTACTACGAGAGCATCGTGGCGGCAGGCGGCGTACCCGTGGTGCTGCCGCCTACCATGACGCAGCCCGAGCAGGCCATCAGCCTGCTCGAACGCCTCGACGGCATCTTGCTCTCGGGCGGCGCCGACCTCAATCCGCTCTACGTGGGCGAAGAGCCCGTGCCCGGATTGGGCGGCATCAACGCCCGCCGCGACCGCTTCGAAATGTTTCTCATACGCCTTGCCCGCGACCGGCAGATACCCATGCTCGGCATTTGCCGGGGCATTCAGATGCTCGCCGCCGCGCTCGGCGGAAAGATAATCCAAGACTTGTCGTCGGCAAACATCGCGCCGCTCATCAAGCATTCGCAGCAGGCGGAGCGCGGTGTGCCCACACACACCGTGCAGGCTAAGGACGGCTCGCTGGTGCGCCGACTCTTGGGCGACGAGTTTGCCGTCAACTCCTTCCACCATCAGGCGGTAGCCGACGCCGGTCCCAGCCTCACGGCAACGGCTTGGGCGAAGGACGGCGTGATTGAGGCCGTGGAAAACGAAACAGGCAGCATTGTGGGCGTGCAGTGGCACCCGGAATGTTTCCTCGCCGCCCGCGACGAAAGCATGATGCCCCTCTTCCGCCACCTCACGGCGCAGGCGGAGGCGTTCCGCAAGGCAAAAGCCTTCCACCAAAGCAACCTGACGCTCGACTCGCACTGCGACACGCCGATGTTCTTCGACAAAGGCGTCCACCTCGACCGCCGCGACCCGCAACTGCTGGTGGATTTCCATAAGATGGCAGAAGGTCGCCTTGACGCCAGCATCATGGTGGCGTATATCCCGCAAGGATCGCTCACGGACGAGGGACGCGCCGATGCCACACGCATGGCGGCGCGGCTGCTCGGCGAACTCGAAGAGCGCGTGGGGCGCACAGGGGGCGTGGCTTTGGCACGCACGCCCGACGAACTGGCGGCCAACAAGCGGCGCGGCATCAAGTCAATCATGCGCGGTATAGAAAACGGCTACGCCATAGGGCGCGACCTCAGCCTCATAGAGCATTTCCGCAAAATGGGCATTGTCTACATGACGCTCTGCCACAACGGCGACAACGACCTCTGCGACTCCGCACGCCGCTCGCAGCAGACGCACGGCGGACTGAGCGACTTCGGGCGCGAGGCGGTGCGCGAGATGAACCGCACGGGCATGATGGTCGACCTCTCGCACGCTGCAGAGACCTCGTTCTACGATGCGCTGCGCGAGAGCCGCATGCCCATCGTCTGCTCCCACTCCTCGTGCCGCGCCCTGTGCAATCACCCGCGCAACCTCACGGACGACCAGTTGCGTGCCCTGGCAGAAAAGGGCGGCGTGGCGCAAATCACGTTCTACAACGGCTTTCTCGTAGAGGGCGATGCCGTGGCCGGCATCCACGACGCGGTGCGCCATATCCTCCATGCCGTGAGCGTGGCGGGCATCGACCACGTGGGCATCGGCACAGACTTCGACGGCGACGGCGGCGTGCGCGGCCTGGACTCGGCATCGAGTCTGATAAAACTCACCGAGGTGCTCCAAGCCGAAGGCATCGACCACGAAGACCTCGAAAAGATATGGGGCGGCAACTTCCTCCGCGTCATGCGGCAGGCACAGGCGGCTGCCGAATAATGAAGTCCCTATAAATTATCAAAATCTATAGTCTCTATAAAAACTACACCCACTATCAATCTCATGTCACTGAATAGCTTTCTCTCTGCTTGCGGCCTCATGGCGGCAAGCCTCTTCATAAGCAGCTGCAAAAACGCGGGCAATTCGCAAGCCACGGCGACCGACCCCATAGACTCGGCACGCATCACCAGTGTGCGCTTCATCGCCGACTCGGCATTTGCCACCATCAAGGCGCAATGCAACTTCGGGCCGCGCGTGCCCAACTCGGAAGCCCACCGCCGCTGCGGCGACTACATCGCGGCAAGGTTTAAGGCCCTGGGGCTGGAAGTCACGGAACAAAAAGTCAACCTCACGGCGTGGGACGGCAACGTGCTCCAGACGCGCAACATCATTGCCGCCTATCGCCCCGAACTCACCGACCGCATCATCATCTGCACACACTGGGAAAGCCGTCCGTGGGCCGATGCCGACCCAGACAGCACGCGCCACCGCGAGCCCGTGATGGCTGCCAACGACGGTGCGAGTGGCGTGGGCGTGATGCTCGAAGTGGCACGCCTTTTGGAGCAACTCAATCCGAGCGTGGGCATCGACTTCATCTGTTTCGACTCCGAAGACTACGGTGCGCCTTACTGGGAAGAAGGGCCCGACGACGGCACCGACTGGTGCATGGGCTCGCGCTATTGGGCCAACCACCCGCACCGAGAAGGCTATGCCGCACGCTACGGCATCCTGCTCGACATGGTGGGCGGCAAAGATGCCCGTTTCTGCTACGAAGGCGTTTCGCTGCGCTATGCCCGCGACATCGTGCTGCGCACGTGGGAAGCCGCCGCACTGGCAGGCGCAGGAAAATATTTCTTGCAGCAGGAAGGAGGCTGGGCGCAGGACGACCATGTGCCGATGAACGAAATCGCCGGTATCCCCACCATCGACATCATCCCCTTTGTAGACGGTGACAATTAACGAAATACAAGACGAGATTATTGAGGAGTTCGCAGAGTTTGACGACTGGATGGACAAGTACCAGTTGCTCATCACCATGGGCGAGGAGCAAGAACCGCTGCCCGCCGAACTCAAAACAGAGCAGAACCTTATCGACGGCTGCCAGAGCCGCGTGTGGCTCGTGTGCGACGAATGCGAAGGAAAGTTGCAATTCCGTGCCGAGAGCGATGCGCTGATTGTGAAAGGCATCGTGTCGCTGCTTATCCGCGTAGTCACAGATCACACGCCGCAGGAAATCCTCGATGCCGACCTTTACTTCATTCCCCAAATCGGTTTGACAGAACACCTCAGCCCCACGCGCAGCAACGGCCTGCTGGCTATGGTGAAGCAAATCAGGATGTACGCCCTCGCATTTTCCCAACTAAATAAATCGTAAGGGAAAATGAAATTTATCCATACCGCCGACTGGCATCTCGGCAACAAGTTCCACGGGCATGAGCGCACTGATGAGCATCGGCATTTCCTGGACTGGCTGCTCGGCGTGCTATGCCAGCAGCAGCCTGACGCTTTGCTGATTGCCGGCGACATTTTCGACACCGCCAATCCCCCGGCTGCGGCCGAGCAGATGCTTTACGACTTTTTCGCCGAAGCCACGCGCCGCCTGCCCAGTGGCCATTGCAGGCAACCACGATTCCGCGCCGCGCCTCGAAGCTCCCGCCGCCCTGCTCAAACCACACAATATATATATAAGAGGCACGGTGCCGCGCACAGAGCACGACCAGCCCGACTACGATTATTTTCTTCTGCCCCTTTCCACGCGCCACAATTTCGAAGCCGTGTGCGTGTGCTATGCGCTGCCCTTCTTGCGCTCGTGCGACTATCCCGCCGGTATGTCGGCAGCCGAGGGACTTTCCCTTTATTTCTCCAACATCCGCAAGCACCACCGCAAAAGCGACTTTGCCGGCCTGCCCGCTATCTGCCTGGCCCATTTCTACGCGGCTGAAGTTTTAGGCAAAGGCATCGCCTACGCCGCATTGGGGCATATCCACAAGGCGCAGTCCGTGGGCGAGGGCGCGGCCTACTATCCCGGCAGCCCCATTCCCCTTTCTTTTTCTGAAAAATATTACCGCCGTGGCGTGAACCTCGTGGAAATTTCCGCTGAAGGTGAAACGACCGTCACGCGCCTCGACTACACGCCCTTGCGTCAGGTGGAAACGATTCCTGCCAAAGGGCGTGCCGCCACGGTGTCGGAGGTGCTCGATGCCATTGCCGCCCTGCCCAATCGGCAAAACGGCGACGACGCTGCGGCATGGCCTTATCTGGAAATAAAGGTTGAGGAACGGCAGCCTGAACCGAACATCATGCACACCATCACCGAGGCGTTGCAAAGCAAGGCGGCGCACTTCTGCCGTATGCTGCGCCTGCAGCCCGAAAGCAACGCTGCCGCCGAAACCGAAAGCGAGGCCGCCCTCAGGGAAACGCTCGCCGACATCACGCCCGAGGAGATGCTGCGCCGCACCTTTGCCAATCTTTACAAGAGCGACCTCCCCGATGCCCTGCTCGAGAGATTTCGCAAAGCGGAGGCGGAGGCTGAAAAAACGCTTTGACTGTTTTGAAAGATGAATATTGAAAAAATCATCATAGAAAACCTCGCCTCTATTTCCGGCGAGCAAACCATAGATTTCACCGCCGAGCCGCTGCGCTCCGCCGGCCTTTTTGCCATTACGGGCGACACGGGAGCGGGCAAAAGCACCATACTCGATGCCATCTGCCTCGCGCTCTACAACCGCGCCCCGCGTTTCGACGATGCCGAACGGATAAGGAAGGACGAACTCGAAACGAGCGACGACAAAGGGCAATCTATTCAGGCGGGCGATGTGCGCGGCATGCTGCGGCGCGGACAGAAGCGCGGCAGTGCCACCCTCATTTTCGCCACGCCCGACGGCGCGCGCTACGAGGCTCGCTGGTCGGTGCGCCTGAAACGCACGGGCACCTACGACCGCGTGGAGCGTTCCCTGCGCCGCCTCTCGCCCAAAAAGCAAACGTTCGGCGAGCGCGAGATCGACGATGCCGTGCGCGATGCCGTGGGCTTGGACTACGCGCAGTTCACGCGCACCGTGCTGCTGGCGCAAAACAGTTTTGCCAATTTTCTCAAAGCCCGCCGCGACGACAAGTCGGCCTTGCTCGAAAAACTCACGGGCACCGATATCTACGGCCGCATTTCTAAAAAGGTTTACGAACTCAACGCCGAGGCGCAGGCCGACGTAGAGGCTCTGAAAAATAAGATGGAGGGTAGAATACCTTAATCGGGCAAACGGGCACGGCGTTGGAAAAGACTGCGCAGCAGCTGCAATGGTATGCCGACACGGCACTTGCCGAGCAGGAGGTGGCGCAGAAGGAGCAGGAGCGCGACCGCGCCCACAAGGAACTGGCTGCACTGCGCGGCGACGAACTGGAACTCTCGCGCTACGACGAACTCTCGCCCATTCAGCCCCTTTTCCAGGAAATCAGAATGAGGCAGGACGACCTCGCCGCCATGCAGCAGCGCGAGGCGGAAAGCACCCGCAACCTCGCTGCCGCCAAGGAGTCGGCCGATGCCGCCGCCCGCAGTCTCGACACCGCCCGCGAGGCGACCGACGAGGCGGAGCAGTTCCTGCGTATCCGCCAGCCCCTCATCAGCAGGGGCAATGCCCTTGCCGGCGAAATCAAGATGGCGGAGGCGCAGCTCGACGACCTGAAGCGGCAGTTGGAAGCCAATCAAACCGATGCCGATGAAAAGCGGCAGCAGCGCGAGGCAAAGGAAGAAAGTCTTAAAGGCACGGAACAGGAGAAGAACCTACGGCAGAGCCACATTCAGGAACTTGCCGTGCATCGCATGATGTTCGATAAGTTCGACTTGGTGAAGGACAAACTCACCATGCTCCAGGCCGAAACGGCCCGCAACAGCGAGGAGCACGCCAAGCACGCCGCCCTCACCAACCGCCAGCAAATGCTCAAAAGCCATCTTGCCACGGCCGAGAACGGCTTGCAGGAAAGCCAGGCTAAGATGAACGCGCTGAAAAGCGAACTCCTCATTCACCGCCAAAGCAACCACGGCCACGACAGCACGGAACTGCAACAGCGGGCCATAGAACTGAAAAACAAGCTTGGCGGACTGCAACGCGCCGAGAAACTGTGGCGGCACATCGCCGACGGATATGCGGAAATCGAAGAGAAGAATGCGCTGATGCGCCGCATTGCAGCCGCCATACGCAATCAAAAAACGGAACTTGACAACGCCGCCCGCGAACTGGCGGTCGAAGAGAGCGCCTACGACCGCATTCGCACCACCTACACCCTTAGCCAGACCGAAAACATCGTGCAGCTCCGCAAGCAACTCAAAGAGGGTACGGCCTGTCCCGTGTGCGGCGCGACGCACCACCCCTATCACACCGAGACGGAGCGCGAACTGGGCGAACTCCTTTCCAATCTCGAGGAGGAATACAACCGGCTCACCGCCGCCCTTGCCGCCAAGCGCAGTCAGGTGGCAGAACTGCGCGAGCAGCTGCTATCGGAAGAGGTGCGCCTGCAAGCAGAGCAAGGATTTTTTAAGGAAAGACAGAAGCGCCTCGATGCCGATTTGGAAGAATGGCACACCTATGCCGGCATTGACCAAACTTTTGCCGATGCCTCGCAAAGCGTGAACCACGAGGTACGCCTCACTACAATCCGCCTTCTTGCCGAAGGCGCGGGGCAAGAGTTGAAAGAAGCCGAGAAAGATTTGGAGACCTACAATTTCCACCAAATGGCCGAAAGCCGCCAGCAAATCGACAGCCGCCGCACAGAACTTAAAATCGCCGCCGCCGCCGCCGAGGACCTTCAGGCAGCAATCCTCCTCTCCGACCGCTCCTGCTCCACACTCTATGCCGACCTCGGCGACATGGTGACGCTTTCGGGTTGGTTTGCCGATTGGAAAAAGAATCCCGACAATTTCCGCCTGCGCCTCTCCGCCCTCCACGCCGACTGGACTGCCACCTGCGCCGCCCTCGAAGATGCCGCCCGCCGCGAGGCCGCCCTGCGCGACGAACTCAAGAATGCCCGCGAGAATGAGGCAGAAGCCCGGAAGCGGTGCGCCGACTGCCGCGAGCGGCTTGGCGCGGCCTCCGAACAACTGCAAGCCAAGCAGAGCGAGATGCGCCACCTTTTCGGCGATGCCACGCCCGAGAGCGAACTCGCAGCGCTCAATGTCCGCGTCAAGGAAGCCCGCACTGCCGAAGCCGCCGCCCGAAAGCAGAGCGAGGAAGCCCTAATGGGGCTGCAGGCTGCCGAGGCCCGTCTGCGGGGACTTGCCGAAGAGCGCGACAAGTGCCGGAAGGCACACCGCGAGAAGTCGCAGGCACTCGACCTGTGGATAGCGCGGTTCAACACGGCGCACCCGCCCGTCACCTTTGAAGAACTCACCCGCCTCTTCACCGCCGATACCGACCGCAAAGCCCTGCGCGAGCACATCGCCGCCTGCCGCGGCAGCCTCGCCCTTGCCGACCATCGCCCCTGGAAACCGCGCGAAGACCAGCCTGACGAAAGCCGCGAGGCACTTGCCGCCGCCAAGGGCGAAATGGAAGCCAAATTAGAAAGTTGCCGCGAGGAGAGTACGCTCATCCGCTCGCGCCTCCTCTCCCACCGCAACTGCGAGCAGCGTGCCGCCGCCCTTTCCGCCGACCTCGCCCAAGCGGAGGACAACGCCGCGCAATGGGCCCGCCTCAACCAGCTCATCGGCAGCAGCGACGGCAAGCGTTTCCGCGAAACGGCGCAGGCTTACACCTTCCGCCACCTCGTGGCGCAGGCCAACCATCACCTCTCCCGCCTCTGCCCACGCTATTCGCTGCAAACGCTCGGCGGCAGCCTCACGCCCATAGTCGTAGACCATTACATGTTCGACCGCCCGCGCTACGTGCACTCCCTTTCGGGCGGCGAAACCTTTGTGGTGAGCCTTGCCCTCGCCCTTGCCCTCGCCTCCCTTTCGTCGGGCAGCCTGCGCATCGGCAGCCTCTTCATCGACGAGGGCTTCGGCAATCTCGACCGCGACTCGCTCGACACCGTGATGGAAGCCCTTGCCAATCTCGAGCATTCCGAAGGCCGCAAGGTCGGCGTTATCAGCCACACCGAACAGATACGCGCCCAAATCACGCCGCAAATCCGCCTCGTGCCGAAAGCCGCCGACGGAGCATCGGTCATCAAGGTACAGTAGGGGCGTTCTGCAGAACGCCCGATAAAAAAGATTGCCTACCCCGCGATGGAATAGGCAATCTTTATTTTACGCCTGCGCTCCGTGCGGCGTAGGCTGTCTTTGTAATTTTATTGCATCAAAAAGTCGTAGATATTTATGAACAGAATGCCGTTCTCGTCATGGCTGCCTATTGTGTGGTCGCCGACTACTACCATTTTTGGGAAACCATCGTCGATACGTCTCAAAGAATTGGTTTCTTGATTTATCTTTTCTTGTGTCGGCAAAGCCAACGCCGATTGCACATAAAGCCTTTGGCTGCCTTTGTTGCACACAAAATCCACTTCGAGTTGCGTGCGAAAGCTCACTCCCTGTGCATTCTTGCCGTTGTACGGCACTACACCGACATCTACATTATAGCCCCTGCCACGCAATTCGTTATAAATCAGGTTTTCCATAAGGTGTGTCTTTTCCACCTGTCGGAAATTAAGCAGGGCATTGCGCAAGCCAAGGTCGCTGAAATAGTATTTCAAAGGCGTACCGATATACCTTTTCCCTTTGACATCGTATCGATTCACTTGCTCCACAAGAAAAGCATCGCAGAAGTAGTCAATGTAAGACTTCAGCGTCGGAGCGCCGATAGAGACATTCTTGACGGTTTTGAATGTATTGGAAAGTTTCTGCGGATTGGTAAGTCCGCCAATCACAGAGGCGAGCATGGCGAGCAGTTCCTCCAACTCTGCACTGTTTTTCACGCGGTTGCGCTCAAGAATGTCAATGATATAGGTTTCTTTGAGCAAATCTTTCAGCACCGTCGACCGATATTCATCGTTGGGCTGCAAGGCCACCTGAGGCAGACCGCCATATCGCAGATAGTGTTCCAGCGCATCTTCTTTCGACCCATTGTAAAACGTCATCAGTTCGGCAAACGATAGCGGCGATATGTGTATCTGCAATCCGCGTCCGCGAAATTCGGTAACGATGTCCTTAGACAAGAAACGGGCATTGCTGCCGGTCACATAAATATCCACATTCTCAATGTGCATCAACCCGTTCAGCACGTCCTCGAAATCGCCGAGCAACTGCACTTCGTCGAGGATAATATAATAAACCCTGCCGTCTTTTATCCTCTCTTTCACATAGTTGTAAAACACTTCCGGCACACGGTACCGCTTATTGGCAAAATCGTCGAATTGCATTTCTATGATATGTCCGGCATCTACACCTTCATTCAAAAGCCGCTGCTTGAAAATGTTGAACAGCAAAAAAGACTTGCCGCTTCTCCTTATTCCCGTAACGATTTTGACCAATCCGTTCAGTCTGCTGTCCAGCAATCGGGACAGGTATTTGTTTCTTTCGATAATCATCTTGTATTAGATTTTTGCGTAAATACGCATTTTTCTAATGCAAATATAGTGTGTCTACCCCGTTTTGCAAAGGATTTTTGCGTAAATACGCATTTTTCTAATGCAAAACCTCTTTTCAATGATGCCAGCCGCGTCCGTTTGCGCTTTCTGCTTGATATTTTTTATTTTCAAGGGGCAATTTCTTCCGTTCTCCTTGATATTTTTTTCTGTCCTATAAGACAGTTTTTGTTACAAAGTTTGTAACACGTATTACAAACTTTGTAACATATGTTAGAAACTTTGTAACAAGCGTTACAAGCTTTGTAATAAACTTTTTCTGCACAGATAATGAAAAATATCAGGCAGAAAGGAATAATTTGCTCGGAGATAATGAAAAATGTCTTACGTGAGCGCGAATGTTATCCCACGTGATGGCGTTTGCCGTCTGCGCCGGAAGTAAATCGCGCATAGCGGGCTTTGCGCCCGCTATGAAGGGTTGTGAAGGGTTGAATGACGGGTTTGAAGTCCAAACCGTTCATCCGCAAAAGCCTTACGTCCAGACGAATAACTATAAAGATGAAGGGTTGAAAGGCTTTTAGGGAAGAAAATTTCGTAACGCGCACGCGCGCGATGCAGACGGTTTTTTTCTTGACAGTTTGGGGCGGGCGTTCTGCAGAATGCCTCTGCTGCTTATTAATCTTAGGCATAAATAACAAAACTTGACGGGCAAAAATTTTTATTGCAAAAGTTTTTTCGTAATTTTGCCTCGCATATAAGATAACGCGGTATCGCCGCAAATCTCTTACCGCAACAAACAACCTCTAACTTATATATTTTTATGGCAAAATTAGATCTTAGCAAGTACGGTATTACCGGTGCAACCGAAGTGCTGCACAACCCTTCCTACGAAGTGCTTTTTGAAGAAGAAACGAAAGCAGGCCTGGAAGGCTTCGACAAAGGTCAGGAAACAGAGCTCGGCGCAGTCAACGTGATGACCGGCGTTTACACCGGCCGCTCGCCCAAGGACAAGTTCTTTGTGATGGACAGCGTGAGCAAGGACACCGTTTGGTGGACTTCCGAAGAATACAAGAACGACAACAAGCCCGTGAGCGAAGCCACTTGGGCAGAGCTCAAGAAGCTCGCCACCGCCGAACTCTCCAACAAGAAGCTCTACGTGGTAGATGCCTTCTGCGGCGCCAACGAAGCAACCCGCCTCAAAGTGCGCTTCATCATGGAAGTGGCTTGGCAGGCTCATTTCGTGACCAACATGTTTATCCGTCCCACGGTGAAGGAGCTTTCCGATTTCGGAGAACCCGACTTCGTGGTGTTCAACGCCTCTAAGGCAAAGGTTGAAAACTACAAGGAACTCGGTCTCAACTCTGAAACCGCCGTTGTGTTCAACCTCACATCCAAGGAACAGGTAATCATGTTCTCCATCATGAACTATCTCAACCCGCTCCGCGGCATCGCCTCCATGCACTGCTCCGCCAATACGAACAAGGAGGGCACGGACTCCGCTATCTTCTTTGGCCTCTCCGGCACGGGCAAGACCACACTTTCTACCGACCCGAAGCGTCTGCTCATCGGCGACGACGAGCACGGTTGGGACGACGAAGGCGTGTTCAACTACGAAGGCGGCTGCTACGCTAAGGTGATTAACCTCGACAAGGAAAGCGAACCCGATATCTTCAACGCTATCCGCCGCGACGCCCTCCTGGAGAACGTTACGGTGGACGCCAACGGCAAGATTGACTTCGCCGACAAGAGCGTTACGGAGAACACCCGCGTGTCTTACCCCATCGAGCACATTGTGAACCGCGTGGCTCCCGTTTCCAAGGGTCCGCATGCTCATCAGGTGATTTTCCTCTCGGCCGACGCTTTCGGCGTGCTGCCTCCCGTTTCTATTCTCAGCCCCGAGCAGACGAAGTACTACTTCCTCAGCGGCTTCACCGCTAAGCTCGCCGGCACGGAACGCGGCATCACCGAACCCACGCCCACCTTCTCTGCTTGCTTCGGCGCAGCTTTCCTCAGCCTGCACCCCACGAAGTATGGCGAAGAACTCGTTAAGAAGATGGAGAAAGTAGGCGCCAAGGCTTACCTCGTTAACACCGGTTGGAACGGCACGGGCAAGCGCATCTCTATCCGCGACACGCGTGGCATCATCGACGCTATTCTCGACGGCAGCATCGACAAGGCCCCCACGAAGACCATTCCTTACTTCGACTTCGTAGTGCCCACGGAACTCCCCGGCGTAGACCCCGCCATCCTCGACCCGCGCGACACTTACGACTGTGCTTGCAAGTGGGAAGAGAAGGCTAAGGACCTCGCCGCCCGCTTCATCAAGAACTTCGCTAAGTTTGAGGGCAACGCTGCCGGTAAGGCACTCGTAGCCGCCGGTCCGAGGCTCTAATGAAGCCTTAGGCATTACATACATATTAATAATATTATGCGAAGAGCATAGGCCAACCCGCTTGGCTTATGCTCTTTGCTATTATTGATGACCAGGCAAAGCATTTTGGTAGTCCATGAGGGTATTTTGGGGAGTATTTGATATAAACGGGGCGCAAAAGCATGTACTTTTGAAAGTAAACAAACCTAGTTTTTTGCCAAACAAAAATAATTTTCTAACTTTGCCCGCCAGTGAAAAGGATAACTTATATAAAATCAAAATAAAATGAAGACTAAATTAAAGACTTTACTCGCCTTGGTCGCATTGCTGTTCGCCTCGGCTTCCACAGTCTCCGCACAGGTTTCCGATTCAGAGGGGAAAAAGTACCCCCACATTTTCCTCGGGCTGCAAGGCGGTGCCGAAATAACTCTTTTCAACGACTCTTGCGAGGTGTCGCCTATCGGCGCATTCGAA
>SFPF01000001.1 GCA_004552155.1 Bacteroidales bacterium | reverse complement strand
CATCATTCGCGACAAGAACTATTGGGAAAACAAGCGCCGCGCCGTGCACGACCAGGAAAAGAACCTCGACCGACTGCTCGAGCGTTACGACCAGGAAATCACCGACACCCGCACGCGCCGACAGGCGGTGCTGGCCGAAGCCCGCGAGCAGGCGCAGACGCTCCTCGAGAGCGCCAACGCCCGCATCGAAAACACGATTCGCGAAATCCGTGAGGCCGAAGCCGAGCGCGAGCGTACAAAACAGGTGCGCCGCGACCTGCAAGAGTTTAAGGAAGAAGCGCTGAGCGAAGCCGCCGACCTCGAAGAGCAACGCCTGCAACGCAAGATGCGGCAGATAGAGGAGCGGCGCAAACGCCGCGAAGAGCGCCGCGCGGGCAAGGCTGGCGCGGCAGGAAACGCTGCCACGGCTGCCGCCGCGCCTCAAAAGGCGGAGAAACCCGTTGTGGCAGGTTGCTGGGTGCGGTTGAAAGAAATGCCCGATGTGCGCCCCGGCCGCGTGGAGTCGGTGAAAGGCCGCAGCGCAAAGGTGCTCTTCGGCAGTATCTACAACCAAATCGACGTTGCCCGCCTCGAAGTGTGCGAGGCCCCCGCGCCCGAAAAGCCTCTGGCGCAGCAGGCCGTGAGCTACATCAGCCGCCAGACGCGTGACGCCATCGACGAAAAGAAACTCAACTTCAAACCCGACATCGACCTGCGCGGAATGCGCGTGGACGAGGCGCTTTACATCATCACGAACTTTATCGACGATGCCGTGCTCCTCGGCGTTTCCCGCGTGCGCATCTTGCACGGCACCGGCACGGGCGCACTGCGCGAACTCACCCGCAACTATCTCCGCACCGTGCCGCAAGTGAAGCACGTGCGCGACGAGCACGTGCAGTTCGGCGGCGCAGGCATCACCGTGGTGGACTTAGAATAATTGACCATCTATAAATAAACTATCAGCCCCCGGCAAAGCAATTGCTTCGCCGGGGGCTGATGGATTTATATGGTCTCAATAATGTCTATAGATACTATAGTTTTTATTTTTATATCGAAAGTTCGTCGAGCACCCTGATGAGTTGCTTGTCAATAAGCTTGCGGCGGCCCACTGCATCAACAAAGGGCACGTAAACCACTTCGTTGTTGCGCACGCCTACCATCACGTTGCGCTGTCCCTGCACCAAGGCCTGAATGGCTCCCACGCCGACGCGCGAGGCAAGGATGCGGTCGCGGGCGGAAGGGCTGCCGCCGCGCTGCAAATGGCCGAGAATGGACACGCGCACGTCGAAATTGGGATATTCCTTATTCACGCGATCGGCGTAATAGATTGCGCCGCATTTGGGGCTCTCGCTCACGATGACGATGCAGCTTTTCTTACTCTTGCGGATACCGCGCTCCATAAATTTTATGAGCTGGTCGCTGCCCGTGGAATCTTCGGGAATAATCGCAGCTTCTGCTCCGGCGGCAATGGCACTGTTCTGGGCGAGGAAGCCCGCATCGCGGCCCATGACTTCTACGAAGAAAATGCGCTCGTGAGAGGTGGCGGTGTCGCGAATCTTGTCCACGCAGTCCGTAATCGTGTTGAGCGTGGTGTCGTAGCCGATGGTGCTGTCCGTTCCGTAAAGGTCGTTGTCGATAGTGCCGGGCAAGCCGATGCAGGGAAAGTCGTATTCCTCTGCGAGCTTCATGGCACCCGTGAGCGAACCGTTGCCGCCGATGACAACCAGTGCGTCGATGGCTTCCTTGCGCAGCGTCTCGTAAGCGCGTTGCCGTCCGGCCGCCGTTTGGAACTCTTTGCAGCGGGCCGTACGGAGAATCGTGCCGCCTGTCTGTATGATGTTGCTCACATCTTCGGTGGTAAAGGTCTTAACGTCGTCGTTGATGAGGCCTTCATAGCCTCTGTAAATGCCTTTCACCGTGAAACCGTTACAAATGCCGCTTCGCGTCACGGCTCGAATGGCAGCGTTCATTCCCGGAGCGTCGCCCCCGGAAGTCAGCACGCCGATGCATCTTATTTTTCCCATAGATATTTTATTTTTGTCTTTTTAGTAGACGAGTAAACCAGTAGACGAGTAGACGAGACAGGAATGTCGTGCTAATTATATTTTAGATGAGTAACTTGTCTTGTTTACTTGTTTACTCGTACACTTGTTTACTAAACTCGTTATTTAGTTCCAAAAATACATCATCACGAAGAGCACAGCAAGCCCCGCCAGCCAGCCGGCGAAGACCTTGGGCATCACGTGCGTGGCATACCATTTCAGGCTCACGTTTTCCATGCGCATCAGCACGAGGCCCGTGATTGTGCCCGTGGCGAGCAGCGAACCGCCCACGGCGGTGGTGTAGCTGAGCAAGGGCCAGAAGTGCGCGGGGTTCGCCACGGCGGCAAGGTTGGGTTGCTCGAAGAAAGCCGTCAGCCCCAAAAGGGTAGTGACGTTTCCGAGCACGCCCGAAAGCAGTCCACCGGCAATGCCTACGCCGTAAGCCATAGAGTCGCCCGCAGAGGCCAGCCATGTGTAGCCCTTTTGCAGCAGTCCCGTTTCGGTGGCCGCGCCGAACATCAGCGTAAGTCCGATGAAGAAAAGCAGGTTTTGGATATTCACATACTGCAATGCCAGCGGCAGGCGCTTGCGCACCATTTGGTCGCTGCCTAAAAGGGAGCGGTTGCAAAGTTCATTCACGATCCACAGCAGCGACAGCACGCACATCGCGCCAAGGAAGGGCGGCAGTTGCGTGATGCGGTGGAACGTGGGGATAAACCACAGGCCGCCTGCGCCCACGAAGAACATAATCATGCGTTGCCAGCGGTTGAGTATCGTGTCGTCGCCGCGATAGGGCGGGATATGCGTGCCGAGATGGATGCGGGCGGGCAGGCGGAGCGATATCAGCGTCAGCGTAGTGCCGAGCGCCACGACAAGGGCGGGCATCACCATCATAGAATAGGCGGTGGGCGTAATCAGTCCGTCCGTCCAGAGCGTGAGCGTCGTGAGGTCGCCGATAACGGTCGACGCGCCGCCGCAGTTTGCGGCAAGGATAATGACCGCGCCGTAAATCTTGCGCATACGCTCGTCTTGGAACACGGGGTGCAGGCCAGCACCCACAGCAGCGTGATGGGGCGTTTGGAGCGCAGCCATTCGCCGATAAAGTCGAAGCAGCCGTTGTTGTTGAGCACTTCCACAATGGTCATCGTGGCGAGGAAGTACAGCACCACCTGTGCGCCGCGGAAGATATATTCTGTGAATATGTTGTGCGCGATAAAGTCCTTCACCGCCATGGCGTTGATGGCATGCGAAGAAATGTAAGAGAAGAATTGTACGGGATGTTGGCTGATTACGAAATCGGAGCCGAAAGCAATGTAAAGCAACCAACAGGAAACGCCGAAGAACATGGCAACGGCGGCCTTGTTCATTCGGTTAAGGGATTCGGTAGCAATTAAAAAGAGGCCGATAAGAATAATAGAAATGATAATTGCTCCCATACAAATGAGTTAGTCGCTATAAAAAAGAGCGGCAAACGGGGCTCGAACCCGCGACCCTTGGCTTGGGAAGCCAATGCTCTACCAACTGAGCTACTGCCGCGTTCTTTATTTTATTGGCAGCAAAGTTACGTAAAATTCGCAAAAGCGTGCGTTTCTTAGCAGATAATTTTGTACTTAAAACTATGATTGACTAAAAAATGAGAGAAAGGGGAGAATTTTTTCCTCAAAACTTGAAGTAAGGCGCGAGCCGCTGGAAGTCTGTTTCGGAAAAGTCGGGACTGTTGCGCAGGTCCGACCACGAGCGTAGCGAGCCGAACTTCTGGCGAAAGCGCATGATGGCGAGAACCTGTTCGTAGGAGAGATAAGGATGCCGCAGCAGGGTCTTGAAGTCGGACTTATTCACATCGATTTGCCTCGGCGTTTCGTTCGCGCCAATCTCGAACCATTGCTCTATGCCATCAGGCAAATCGCCGATTTCGCGCAGCTGCTCCGTGCTTATGTAACCGCCCAGCCGCTCGCGATAGCGGCAAATCTGCGCCGCTCGGTAACGCCCTATGCCGGGAATGCGCTGAAGGAGCGTCGTGTCGGCGGCGTTGAGGGACAGCACCGTAAGTTCGCCGAACTTTTCAGGATAGATGCGCCGCAGGCTATCGCGCCTGCCAGACTCTTTCGCAAAGCAATTTGCATTTTCCTCCGTAATCGGTGGAATCATGATATAGGGCCGCAGCCTTTGGAACTCTTCTTCGGTCAAGCCATACAGGCGGCGGAAATCGTCGGCACTGCGCCAGCGTCCGCCTTTACGGCGATATTTCAAGAGATTGCGCACCTGCCACGGTTTCAGCCCCACGCGCAGCAGCGTTGCAGAGTCGGCCTCGTTGGGATTAAAAGGAAATAGTTCAGTCGCAGCGGGCAGCTTGCGTCGCGCAGCGCGTTGCAGGCTGTCGGCACGCAGGCTTTCTTCAAATGCCGCCAGTTCTTTTCTGTCGTCTTCGGAAATCTTATCATTTTCCGCGTTGCCGCGCCCTGAGAACCACCATCTGCCGGCGATGATAAGCAAAACAACAATGAGCAACACGCCGAAGGCGCGCTGCTCACTGCGGGTAATATGATATTTCTGCTTTAACGACACTAACTATATATTATATAATGCCTTGTGCCATCATGGCGTGCGCCACCTTCATAAAGCCGGCGATGTTTGCGCCCTTTACATAGTTGAGGTAGCCGTCGGTGCGTCCGTAGCGCAAGCATTGGTCGTGTACGGCCGACATAATCTGGTGCAACTTTGCATCGACTTCCTCGGCCGTCCAAGAAAGATGCATGGCGTTTTGCGTCATTTCCAGGCCAGAGGTTGCTACGCCGCCGGAGTTTACTGCCTTGCCAGGGGCAAAGAGTTGGCGATGCTCGATAAAGTAGTCCACAGCCTCGGCGGTGCAACCCATGTTGCTCACCTCAGCCACACACTGCACGCCGTTTGCCACGAGTTGCTCGGCATCTTGCAGGTTCAATTCGTTTTGAGTGGCGCAAGGCAGGGCAATATCTACCTTCTGCTCCCACGGCTTCTTGCCGGCAAAGAACTGGGCTTCGGGATAACGCTCGGCGTAAGGCGCAACGATGTCTTCGCCCGATAAGCGCAGTTCGAGCATGTAGTCGATCTTTTCGCCGCTCACGCCCTTGGGGTCGTAGACGTAGCCGTCGGGACCGCTCAGCGTTACGACTTTCGCGCCCATCTCGGTGGCTTTCTTTGCTGCGCCCCATGCCACGTTGCCGAAGCCGGAGATGGCCACCGTTTTGCCCTTGATGTCAAGGCCGTGCTCGGCAAGCATTTGATTTACAAAATAGAGTGCGCCGTAGCCGGTTGCCTCGGGGCGGAGAATAGAACCGCCGAAGTCGAGGCCTTTGCCCGTGAACGTGCCGGTATGCTGGCGCGTGAGTTTCTTATACATGCCGTACATATAGGCTACCTCGCGTCCGCCCACGCCGATGTCGCCGGCAGGCACGTCCTGGTCGGGGCCGAGGTTGCGCCAAAGTTCGAGCATGAAGGCCTGGCAGAAGCGCATGATCTCTGCCTCGCTGCGGCCGCGCGGCGCAAAGTCCGAACCGCCTTTCGCACCGCCCATAGGCAGCGTGGTGAGGGCGTTCTTGAACGTCTGCTCGAAGCCGAGGAATTTGAGAATGCTCAGATTAACGGAGGGGTGGAAGCGCATACCGCCTTTGTACGGGCCAATGGCGTTGTTGAACTGCACGCGGTAACCGAGGTTTACGTGCGTGTTGCCGCGATCGTCAACCCAGGGCACTTTGAAGGTAAAGATGCGGTCGGGTTCTACGAGTCGCTCGATGAGACTTACGCGCTCGAACTCGGGATGCTGGTTATAGATGTCTTCAATAGAGAGGAGCACTTCGCGCACTGCTTGCAAGTACTCTTTTTCACCCGGATGCTTTGCTTCCAGATTTTGCAGGATTAATTCGGTTTTCATGATATTTAGGATAATAACAAGGTTTAGTAGACGAGTAAACGAGTAGACAAGTAAACAAGTCAATGTTAGTAGACGAGTAAACTAGTAGACAAGTAAACAAGTCAATGTTAGTAGACGAGTAAACGAGTAGACGAGTAAACAAGTCCAGGCTCATTCATATTATATGCGCAAATGTAAGCAAAAAGACCGCACTCCACAAACTTTTCAGGGTTTTAATATAAGAAAGTTGCGAAAAACTTATCTTTTCCTTGTCTTTTTGATAGAATTGGGGCGTTTTGCGTGCGCCTTTACTTGCTATCTGTGTAGCCGAGGGTGCGTAGGAGGGGAAGGAGGCGCTGGCGCACATCGCCTTGGATAAGGATTTGCCCGTCCTTCTCCGCGCCGCCCGTGCAGAGCCGCTTTTTGAGTTCGCGGCTCAGGGAGCGCAGGTCGTCGTCGCTGCCCGTGAAGCCCTTTATCACGGTGACGGTTTTGCCTGCCCGCCCCGACTTTTCCAGTTGCAAACGCAAACGCTGCCGTTCGGGCGGCAGCGTTGCTATGGGTTCGTCGTTGATGTCGTCGTCGGTAGTGAACGCAAAGTCGGGATTGGTGGAATAAACCATTCCGAGGCGTTTCTTCCAGTCGTTGTCTTTCATCTTTCAGATTATTCCTTTTGGGAGAGTTTTACCAACTGCTTGCCGTTCTCATCGTTCAGGAAGAGATAGTTGCCGGCAAGGCGCAGCTGCTTGGTCTTTGCAAGGGCATCGAGGAAAGGACGCTCCCACTTGGCATCCTGGCAGAGCATACGCGTGCTGCCAAGGGCGGAGAAATCAGCCTTACCTGCTTGCAGGTCTTTCAAGCTGAACGAACCAGTTAGGCGGTTGCAGCCCGTAAATCCGTAAAGGCTGCCTTTCTTCGTGTCGAAGCCGATAAAGGGCGTTTCGCTTTCGCTCTGCGGCACTGCCTGCCCGTCAATTACCTGCGCGTACCATTTTCCTTCGAGCAGTTCGGCGGTCAGCGTGCGCTTGTGGCAAGCTACGAGTTCGCCGCCGCGCTCATCGGTAAGCACGAATGCCTCTGCATTGCCCTTAGCCTGCTTGCACGAGCGCAGGGCTGCGTAGAGTTTTTGTTCTGTCTCGTTATCCGGGCAATAGCGCAAGGTAGTAACCATTTTCGAGAAGTCGAGTTGCGCTCCTTTTTGTGGGAGGTCGGCAGAGAAGGAATTGCAGCCCGTGTTGCCGTTCAGCTTTCCGTTTTCAATGCCGAAGTAGGGTGCTTTTGCAAGGTTGCTCACCGTTTCGCCGTTGATTTGCGCCACGTACCATTCGCCCGAGAGCGTTGTCAGGTCGAGGTTTTTGGTGCAGCCTGCCAGCAGGGCGATGGCGAGCAGGGGCAAGAAAAGTTTGATTTTTTTCGTCATAATATAGTTTTGAATTTATTAGAATTTACTTGTTGGTAGGATAAACTGCAAATTTCTTTTTTATTGCCACAAATTTTCTTTTTTGCCCTCGAATTATCTTTTTTATTGCCCACGAATCTCACGAATCTACACGAATCGTTTTCAATGAATAATAATGGCGACCTGTTCGGTCGCACGAATTTTCACGAATTCAAATATTTTCGGCTGCGCTTGGCAATTTCAATCGCACTTGCTTTCGCAAAATTCGTGTGATTCGTGCGACCGATCAGGTCGCCATTATAAGCGCAAAGCAGAGATTCGTGTAAATTCGTGAGATTCGTGGGCAAAAAACATAATTTGAAGAGAAAATACGTGGTAGTTTACTAATCAGCCAATGCGTTAGAATTTATATCCGATGGTAAGTATCACGTTGTTTCGCTTGAAGTTGACGCTCGTGGCGGCGAGGTCGTTGGTGATTGTACCTTCCGAAGAATAATGGAAAGGATAGAAATCGCCCTTTTGCGTCTGATACTGATAGGCTGCATCGGCATAGAAATGCTTGCCGCGGTAGCCCAGGCCGAACGTGCCGCGATGCAGTTCGCCGAGGTTTACGTAGTCGGTATAGGTGGCGGCAAGATACGAGGGGCTGTTTGTGAAGAGATTGAGAAAAGCGTCCTGCTTGTGCGGGGCGGACACGTAGTTATAGCCTGCGCGTAAGAACAAACCTTTTGCTATCTTGGCTTCCGCGCCTACTTTGAACGTATGCACGCCTTTCAGACATTCGTCGGCCTCGGTGTCGAGTGCATAGTCGCGCGTGCCGTTGTCCCAGCTGTCATAATAGTCGTACGTGTTGTAGCGCACGTTCGTGGAGCTGTAATTTGCGTACTCGTATTCGAGGTCGAGGGCAAGTATATTTTCGATGGTAGTGGCTGCGCTGAGGTTGATGCGCCACGGCGTACGCAGTTTGTAGTCAATGGGAATTACGTCCTGCTCGTACTCAGTGTAAGCCGTTGCAGACCCGTTGTCATACCACGGCGACGTCATTTGCAGATAATTGCTTTGCGTGAGGTTGTAGAACGTCGGCGTGCTTACAGAAAAGCCGATGCGGAAGGGATTGCTTTCAATGGGGCGCACGATAAAGCCTAACTTCACGTCTACGCCGTTGCCCGAGAGCTTTTCCTCGCTGTTCATCAGGTACGGGCCGATATCTACGCGGTTACCGTTATCGTAACCGATAATGTTTTCTCCATACACCACGCCGCTTTTCAGGCTAACGTCGTAGCAACCTACGGTCAGGCCGGCATAAAAGCGGTCCTTGAAGTTGAAGGAAACATTAAAGTCAAATTCATGTATGCCGCCCCACTGCGCCCTGCGGTAATTGTAGCGGCTGGCCTCGCTGGGCAGGTAGTTCACGCTTTTGCCGTCGGCGCTTTCCTCGGCATCAATCAGGTAGCTCTGATAGCCGGCATAACCCAAAGGGCAAACGTCATAACTTTGCTGCGTCAGCCAGCCTTGGTCGCCGCCGTCGTATAAGAGGTTGTCGCGGGCGGCGATGTCGGCAATTTGCCAGCTCTGCGAAAGTCCGCCGTCAAGGTTGCCGCCGGTTGAGAGCGTGTTCTTGAAATTGCGGCGCGCTGGTCGAACGAGGCGCGCGTCTTTTTCAGGTCGTAAAGGCTTATGCCGTCGGGCTGCGACGTGACGCTCGCCGTGATGGCGGCGTCGCTCTTGCGGTATAGGCCGATGGCGGCGGGATTGGTGCCCATTGTAGAAAGGTCTGCGCCAAGGGCGTTCATGGCGCCGCCCATGCCAACATAGCGTGCCGTGCCCGTGAGGTCGCTGCCCGAGAGGGCTTCAAACTTATAAACGTCCTGTGCCTCTGCGGCAAGACCTGCCGAAAGCAACAAGGCTGAAAGAATATATTTCGATTTCATCGTAAAGTCGGGTTTTTAGATGATACAATATTTATATATATAGTAGACAAGTAGACGAGTAGACAAGTAAACGAGTAGACGAGTTTTCAGGTAAAATGGTCAGCGAATGCCTTTCGCTATTCATTATCTGCGCCCGCCTCTGCTGCCTCCGCTAAATCCGCCTCTGCTGCCTCCGCTAAATCCGCCTCGGCTGCCGCCGCTGAAACCGCTACTGCGCGAGGGCGTGCTGAACGAGGATGAGGACGACGAGCGTGAGGGCGTGCTCGGCGTTGAGAATGAGCGGGAAGAGTTGTTGTTGATGCTGCGATTGCCGAGATTGCCCGAGCGCATGGTGCGCGTGCTCTGATTAGAGTTGCCCGAGGGCGTTGTGACCGTTCGGTTCACGCTGCGCCCGCCGCGCAGATTGAGGTTGCCCGAGCGGCTTGGCGTAGAGCCGCTTGCGCCCGAAGTGCTTACCGTGCCGCGTGTGCCGCGCGAGTTGTTGCGCAGGCCGAGATTGCCCGCCGTGGGACGGGAAGAGGGATAAAGCCCTGCGCCACGGTTGCTGCCGCGCGTGCCGCGCGAGCCGTGGGCAGCGAAACCGCCGTTAGAGGGACGGGCAGGTACCCAGTCGTGATGGTGATGCGGCGGATACCATCCGTGATAATGGTGTCCCCACCACGGGTCGTAGCAATAGTAAGGCGACCAAGCCCAGCGGTCATACCACCACCACGAACTCCAACCAATGCCGAAGCCCAGCCCGTAGGCCCAGGCGGGCGTGTACCAGGGGTCGTAATAAATATCGTAGAAATCAATGTAATAGGGACTGCTCACGTAAACACCGGCACGCGGACTGTGGAAACGTACAATGCGCGAGGTGTAAGTGCCGTCGGCATCGTCCATCGCCCATTCCTCTTCGTCGGCATAGGTCGTGTCGGCGGGTTGCGGTGCTGCTGTGTTGGGGCGACGGTTGTACTCATCCACGTCGCGCAGCCCCGTGCCGCTTTCGTTTTCAAACGGTGCGTCGCCCAGCGGGTCGGGAAAATCGCCGATGCGCCGCCCCACGCCTTCCGCATAAGGGTCGTCGTCAGTATCAACCTTAACGGTCTTGCTCTTCTTTTTAGAAGGAACGAAATACACGTCGTCGTCCTGTGCACTGCCTGCCATCGAGAAAGAGGCAAGGAGTATGAAGATAAAAAGCTTTTTCATGACATGCGTTTTTTTAGAGGTTTAGTCCTGCAGACTGATGCGCCGTATGACCGCGCCTTGGGGTTTCCGTGTTGTCTGTATCGCAAATTTATGCTTTTTTCCCCGACTATCCTGCCTTTATACCCGCTTTTAACGGCAGAAAACCCTGTTTTTTCAGATTATTTGCAAATGGCGGGGGAAATAGTTGCCGTTTTCGCAAGTTTTTGCTTGAAGCAACCGTCTTTCCCGGGCAGATATTTTTTACTTTCTGCCTTTCTTTTTTTATCTTCTCCTTGATACTTTTCCCTTTCTCCGTGATATTTTTCCCTTTCCTATAAGATATTTTTTATTACAAAGTTTGTAACGCATGTTAGAAAGTTTGTAACACATATTACAAAGTTTGTAATACATGTTACAAAGTTTGTAACAAAAAATATCTGCGCAGATAGTGAAAAATATTAAGGGGAAAAGAAAAAATAGTGCCGAGAAAGTAAAAATTATCTTGCTGATACTTTGCCCCTCTACGCGGCAAGCCGCCGGGAATATGGCAGCCGGCGGGCGCAGGGCACAAAAAAAGCCAGGGCGTATCGGAATACGTCCTGGCTGTAATGGGGCAAATGTTGCTAACGCTCTTCTTTGAGCCGCTCCTGCGCCGCAAGGTAGGCTTTCTGCCAATCTGTGTCGATGCTGAAAGGTGTGATTTCGCCGCCTTCGTTGATATACGACATCGTGGTCTCTGTGTCGGGGTCGTTGAAAAGCGGGTTGGCGCGGAAAGATAGTAGGCCTGCGTGTCGAGAAACTGCGCCGACACCGTTTCGCTCTGCTCAAATGCCTTCGACTTGATGTAAATCAGTGCGGTGCGTTTGAATTGTGCTATCTGCGTTTGCGTGTAACCGCTCGTGGGGGTGTTGACAATGCGCGTGGCATTGTCGAGCACCATTTTGTAGACGTCCTGGGCAGGAGAGGCCAGCGGACAAAAGAGTAGGGCTGTGAAGAAAAGCGTGCGTATCATAAGTATTTTGTTTTTTTAGTAGACGAGACAAGTCACTCATTTTCTGAAATAGGCTTCGCGCCTCTTCGCCCCGTGCTCACGCGGCCGGCATTGGCGCGGGCGAAGGCCGCCCACGAGTGGGCCGACGCGCCTGCGGCGGGCTGGGGGCGGGAGGTTTGCAGGAAATGGCAATAGGCGGCGGCGAGGGCGTCGGTGGCATCGAGGAAGGGCACGCTCTCTGCCGCGTCGAGATGCAGCACCTTGCCGAGCATGGCGGCCACCTGCTCCTTAGAGGCCGCGCCGTTGCCCGTGATGGCCTGCTTGATTTTGAGCGGCGCGTATTCGTGGATGGGCACGTCGCGGCTGATGGCAGCTGCAATGGCCACGCCCTGCGCACGGCCGAGTTTGAGCATGCTCTGCACGTTCTTGCCGAAGAAGGGGGCCTCGATGGACAGTTCGTCGGGCAGGAACTCCTGCAAAAGCTTGGTGACCTGCTCGTAGATGCGCCCGAGTTTGAGGTAAACGTCCTTACAGCGGCGCAGGTCGATGACACCCATGGCTTTCACCTCCACGCGCTTGCCCTGAATGTGCAGCACGCCGTAGCCCAGCACGTTGGTGCCGGGGTCGATGCCGAGGATTACCTTGTCGAGGGGTGCTTGCGGTGTTTTCATAGGCGGAGGGAGGCGCACAGAGTCCGGCGGAAGGGCGGGGAGCAATAACTTTCTGCGCAGCAAAATTACGAAACAAGGCAATACGCCGCTGTTATTTTCTGTAAAATTTTCTTATATCAAGATTTAGTTTTACATTTGCATTTCAAACTTTGCTTATAAGACAATATAAATAAACGCGATTTTATTATGAAACGTCTTTTGTTAGTTTTGTGCTGCATGGCGGCACTTCTTCCGCTCACGGCGCAGGCACAGGCCGTTATCAAGTTTGACAAGACCAGCCACGACTTCGGAAAGTTTAAGGAGTCTGCCCCGCAGACTTATTCCTTTGTGTTTACCAATACGGGCGACCAGCCGCTTATCATCCAGCAGGCCTTTGCCTCCTGCGGCTGCACCGTGCCCACGTTTTCCAAAGAACCCGTCCAGCCGGGCGAGAAGGGAAAGATTACCGTCGGTGCGCTCCAACGCTTCCAACCAGATGGTGCGCATTTATGTTGAGGGAGATATGGTTTCTGAGCAATAAATTTTCTTCCCCCTGATATGAACTCGAACTACTACCTCGTAATTATGGCGGGCGGCGTAGGCAGCCGCTTCTGGCCCGTGAGCAGTGAGGAACTGCCCAAGCAGTTTCTCGACATTCTCGGCACGGGGCGCACGCTCCTACAACTCACCGCCGACCGCTTTCGCGACATCGTACCGAATGACAATATTTATATTGTAACCTCTGCCAACTACTGCGACATCGTGAAGGAGCAACTGCCCGACGTGCCTGCTGAGAATATCCTCGCAGAACCGTGCCGCCGCAACACTGCTCCGTGCATCTGCTACGTAAGTTGGAAGATAAAGAAGCGCAACCCCAAGGCAAACATCGCCGTGGTGCCGAGTGACCATATGGTGACCGATGAGAAGAAATTCGCAGAAGCCATTCAGCAAACGCTCGAATACGCCGCAGAAACAGATGCTATCGTGACCCTCGGCATTAAGCCCACGCGCCCCGAAACGGGTTACGGCTACATCAAGGCCGACCTTAGTTTTGCCTCTTCGCGCAAGAACAATATGTTCCGCGTAGATGCCTTCAAGGAAAAGCCCAACCGCGAGACGGCGGAGCTTTATCTAAAGCAAAGCAGCTATTTCTGGAACTCGGGCATCTTTATCTGGAACGTCAGCACGATTGTCAACGCCTTCCGCGTGTACCAGCCCGCCATGTCGCGCATCTTCGAAGATTTGCTTCCCGTCTACGACACGCCGCAGGAACAGGAAATGATTGACAAACTCTTCCCCGAATGTGAGAATATCTCCGTGGACTATGCCATTATGGAGCACGCCGAGGAAATCTTCGTCTATCCCGCCAGTTTCGGTTGGAGCGACCTCGGCACGTGGGGCTCGCTGCGCGAACAGGTGCAGAAGGACGCTTATGGCAACGCTTGCATCGGCCCGGACATCGACCTCTACGAAACTTACAACTGCATCGTCCATGCCACTGGCGAGAAGAAAGTGGTTATCCAAGGCTTGGACGGATATGTCGTGGCCGAAAAAGACGGAACTTTGCTTATTTGCAAACTTTCGGAAGAACAGCGCATTAAACTTTTTCATTAAATCGTTTATCTAATTTTCTCCCTCCCTACGCCTCACCGTTAAAATGCACTCCGAAGCCCGTTTTTGGCAAAACGCGATAGAGCATTGGTATGCCGCGAACAAGCGCGAACTGCCTTGGCGCGGCATTGTCGACCCTTATAAGATTTGGGTTTCGGAAATTATCTTGCAGCAAACGCAGGTGGCGCAGGGATGGGCATACTATGAGCGTTTCGTAACGCGCTTCCCCGACGTGGCCGCGCTCGCCGCCGCCGATGAGGCAGAGGTGCTGAAATTGTGGCAGGGACTGGGCTATTACAGCCGTGCCCGCAACATGCACCGCGCCGCCCGCCAAATCATGGAGCAATGGCAGGGACGCTTCCCGCAAACTTATGAAGACGTGCGCGGGCTGATTGGCGTGGGCGACTACACCGCCTCCGCCATTTGTGCATTTGCCTACAACCTGCCTTGCGCCGCCGTGGACGGCAATGCCTACCGCGTGCTGTCGCGCCACTTCGGCATCGACACGCCCATAGATACAACGGCGGGCAAGAAAGAGTTTGCCGCCCTCGCGCACGCTTTGCTCGACAAGGATGCGCCGGGGCTTTACAACCAAGCCCTTATGGACTTCGGCGCCACGCAATGCACGCCGCAGAACCCGCGTTGCACCGACTGTCCCCTTGCGGGCAGCTGCGCAGCGCTTGCAGAGGGCAGGGTGGGGGAACTGCCGCGCAAAGAAAAAGGCGCGAAGGTGACCGACCGCTACCTATATTATATTGTGTGCCGCACGGCAGAGCGCGTCTTTATGCGCCGCCGCCCGAAAGGCGATATATGGCAGGGGCTTTACGAGCCGTTGCTCATCGAAAGCGACGCGCCGCTATCGTTCACGGCCTTGCAGCAACGCCTCGCGGAGTTGCTGCCGCCCGCCACGTCGTTGCGCCCCGTGGCTGCCGGCATCACGCACCGGCTCACGCATCGCAGGCTCGTGGCCGATTGCTACGAAGCCCGCCTGCCCGAAAATACCGAGACGCAGATTGCCGGTTGCAGCCCGTACAGTCGCGATGCGCTGGAAGCACTCCCCGTGCCGCGCCTCGTTGAAAAGATATTGCAAAAAGCATTAGAGAAACAGTAGAAATAAAAAAACTTTCCCATGTCAAGAAAGAGAAAGCCCCTTCCCATACTCACCGACATACTCATCACCGACGTTGCCGCCGAGGGCAAGGCCATTGCCAAGGTGGACAACCTCGTTATCTTCGTGCCTTACGTCGTGCCGGGCGATGTGGTGGATCTTCAAATCAAGCGCAAGAAACACAGTTACGCAGAGGCGGAAGCCATTGCCATAAAAAAATACTCCGAACTCCGTGCCAAGCCCTTCTGCAAGCACTTCGGCGTGTGCGGCGGTTGCAAATGGCAATGCCTGCCCTACGAGGAACAGTTGCGTTTCAAGCAGAAACAGGTGGCGGACAACCTTACGCGCATCGGCAAGATAGAGTTGCCCGAAATGATGCCCATACTCGGCAGCAAGCACGTTGCCCGCTATCGCAACAAACTCGAATTCGGTTTTTCCAACAAAAAGTGGCTCACCTCGGAGCAGGTGGCCTCGGGCGTGCAGTTCGATTGCATGGACGCCGTGGGCTTTCATATTCCCGGCGCATTCGATAAAATTCTCGACATCGAAGAATGTCATTTGATGGACGATATAAACAACCGCCTGCGCAACGGCATTAGATCATACGCCCTTGCCCACGGGCTGACGTTTTTCGACCTCCGCCAGCAGACGGGCTTGCTGCGCAACATGATGATCCGCACCTCAGCCACGGGCGAAATCATGCTCCTCATGCAGTTCTGCATGCGCGGCGCGGACGACGAGGCGCAGGCAAAGGCGCTCTTGGAGCATCTGCACGCTACATTCCCCGAAGTGACCTCGCTGCTGTATGTCAACAACACGAAGTGCAACGATACGATTGGCGACCTCGATGTCCAGACCTACGCCGGCACGCCTTTTATCTACGAAACCATGGAAGGGCTGCGCTTCAAGGTGGGGCCGAAGAGTTTTTACCAGACAAATACCGAGCAGGCCTACGAACTGTATAAGGTGGCGCGCAATTTTGCCGCCCTCACCGGCGATGAACTTGTCTACGACCTTTACACCGGCACGGGCACCATTGCCAATTTCGTGGCGCGGCAGGCGCGGCAGGTGGTGGGCATAGAATATGTGCCCGAAGCCATAGAAGACGCGAAGGTGAACGCCGAGCTCAACGGCTTGGATAACACCCTCTTCTACGCCGGCGAACCACCGGCTTCATCGAGCGGCACGGCAAGCCCGACGTGATTATCACCGACCCGCCCCGCGCCGGAATGCACGCCGACGTGGTGAACGCCATTCTCTTCGCCGCCCCGCGCCGCATCGTCTACGTTTCGTGCAACCCCGCCACGCAGGCCCGCGACCTCGCCTTGCTCGATGCCGACTATCGCGTCACGAAGGTGCAGCCCGTGGATATGTTCCCGCAGACCCACCACGTGGAAAACGTGGTATGTTTGGAAAGAAGATGATTGCTTCCGCCTATCTCGCCAAGCAGATGCAGGCCTTCCTCAATGAGCGCAACGCAGAGGGGCTTCTGGCATATTTGCAGCGCCTCAGCAATGCGGCGCGGCGCAGTGCCGATGCGCTTTTGGGCGAGAGGCTGCTCATAGACGTGGAGGAGGAGGCGTTTTGGCTGTTTTTCTCAGAAATGGTGCGGCGTGCGCCGAAAGCCTATCTCGGCACGTTTCTCAAAGCCGCCGCAGCGCGGTTGCCGAAAGGGCATCTGAATGCTGCCAATCCCCTTTTCCTGAAATTCGCCGCCGAGGAAGCCACGCCCATCGACCGCACGAAGTGCCTCGATGCCCTTCTGCCGCTCATCAAACAGCCAGAAGATGCCGAGCGCGTGCTCGATGCCTTCTTCTGTAAAGAACAGAAAACCGCGCCCGGGCGTGCCCTCGCCTTGCTGAAAGTGCCGACCGATGCCTGCAACTATCTTCTTTTCAAGACTATGAAACAGACCGACGACCTCGTGCTGGTGCGCAAGGTCTGCCTGCGCCTCTTGCAGCGCGGCGGCGGCGCGTCGTTCAACCTCGCCGGTATCCTCGCCGGCTATTTCGGCATACAGTCGCTCCCTGCCGCCTTTTCCCTGAAAATAGAACCTTATCAATATTCGCACCTTGAAGAGTCGTATGGCAATTTCCTGAAATACCTGCGGCAATGATAACGCTATGCACCACCAAGTAGATTTCTTTTTCTCCGCCCCTGCCGCCATGCAGATGGGCAAAGCCGGGCTGCAAGTCTTGGCCGCCAACGAGGCGTTACACAATATATATATAATAGCCCCTGCGGCCGACGAAACGCTTAGCAGCCTTTTGTCAGAAAAAATCGCGTTGCTCCCCTGCGACACGCTCACCGGCTCGCGCCTGCTGCGCACCGTTATCCCGAAGTGCGGCAGCCGTTACGCCTTGTTCTTCCTCTCTTCCCAAAAACTCGATTTAGGCTACCGCTGCATCGAACGCTTCGTTCAGGCGGCGGAAGATACGGGCGCGGCGATGGTATATTCCGACCGCTGCGACGGACAGGGCGCACACCCCGTCATAGACTATCAGGAAGGCAGCCTGCGCAACGATTTCGACTTCGGCAGCCTGTGGCTCGTGCGCACAGACCTGTTGAAAAAATATCCCGAAAGCGACCACCCGCGTCGCCTCCGCTTCGCCGCCTTCTATGCCCTGCGCCTCTTCTTGAGCAGGGAGGGAGAACTTTTCCATATCTCCGAGCCCCTCTATACGGAGCAGGAGACCGACCTCCGCGCCAGCGGTGAAAAGCAATTCGACTACGTAAATCCCGCGCAGCGGGAAGTGCAACTCGAAATGGAACGCGTATGCACGCACCACCTCAAAGCCGTCGGCGCGTGGCTTGCCCCCGATGAGTTCGACGACCTCCCGCACGACCGCGCCGAATATCCCGCAGAAGCGTCCGTCGTGATACCCGTCCGCAACCGCGCCCGTACCGTCCGCGACGCGGTGGAGAGCGCATTGAGCCAAGAGGCGGCCTTTGAGTTCAATGTCATCGTGGTGGACAATCATTCCACCGACGGCACAACGGATATTCTTAAAGAATTGAGCGAAAGCAATCCCCGCGTCGTGCATCTCGTGCCCGAGCGCACCGATTTGGGCATCGGCGGCTGCTGGGACTTGGCCGTGCGCTCCGCCGCCTGCGGACGCTACGCCGTGCAACTCGACAGCGACGACCTTTACAGCGGCACGGACACGCTCGCCCGCATCGTCGAGGCCTTCCGCAAGCAAAAGGCGGCTATGGTGATTGGCAGTTACCGAATGGTCAACTTCGACCTCGAAACGCTGCCGCCGGGCTTGATCGACCATAAAGAATGGACGCCCGACAACGGGCGAAACAATGCCCTGCGCATCAACGGCTTGGGCGCGCCGCGTGCCTTCCGCACCGACATTCTGCGCCGCCTCGGTTTCCCCAATACCAGTTACGGCGAAGACTATGCCCTCGGGCTGGCCGTTTCGCGCCGTTGGCGCATCGGGCGCATCTACGACGAACTTTACCTCTGCCGCCGCTGGGAGGGCAATTCCGACGCTGCCCTTTCTGTGGAAAAGGTGAACCGCAACAATATCTATAAAGACAGCCTGCGCACCATCGAGTTGCGTGCCCGCCGCGCCCTCGTGTCGCTTTGGAACACCGAAGCCACGTCCCACGACGTGCATGCCTTTTTCGACCGTCAGATGCAGGCGTGGCCCGAAGTGGCGGAACGCTTCGACGATTTGCGTCAAAATATCCAGACGCGCCGTTTCGAGGCCGACGACTATACGCTTGCCGTGCAGTTTAACCCGCGCCGCATGAGTTCCACCGCCGCAAAAGTCGATAAGCGGCATCTGAAGGAACGCCCTTGCTTTCTCTGCGACAACAACCGCCCGAAAGAGCAAATCAGTTACCCGCTCGAGGGGCGTTTCCAACTGCTCGTCAATCCCTTCCCCATTCTCCCCGGACATCTCACCATACCCCTGCGCCGCCACACGCCGCAGAGGCTCGAGGACATGATTGACGGGCTCAACAAGATGGCTTGGGAAATCCCCGACTTCATGTTTTTCTACAACGGCGCGCGCTGCGGCGCGTCAGCCCCCGACCACGCGCATCTCCAGGCAGGCTTGCGCGGCGCGGTGCCCATCGAGAAAGATTGGAAGATGTACGAGAACCGCCTCGAGAAAATATATCCTACCGACGGCATGGAAACGGCAGAACTCGAAGACCTCGGATATACCGGCACGGGAGCGGGTCTCTATCTGCTGCATGGCTATGCCTGTCCTGCTTTTGTGCTGATGGGCGGCCAGCACGACGGCGGCCAGTTCCTCTTGCGCAAACTCTTCGCCGCACTGCCTGCCGTGGAGGGCAGCGATGAGCCCGACGTGAATATCCTTGCCTGGCGGCAGGCGGGCGGCCCGGGCGATGCCGATGCCGTGGTGATGGTGATATTCCCCCGCCGCAAGCACCGCCCCGACTGCTATTACGCCAGCGGTTCAAGCAATATGCTGGTAAGTCCCGGTGCCCTGGACATGGGCGGCCTGCTCATCACGCCGCGCGAGGAAGACTTTGAGAAAATGACCCTCAAAACGGCAGTCAATATTCTCCGCGAGGTAACCCTCACCGAAAGTGAAACGGCTCAGACTGTGCGCCGCATACACCGCGCCGCCCACTCCGGCACATCGCGCCGCGCCGCCGCCCAGGAGGCCGCCCCGCAATCGGCTTTCGACGAAGAGCCCGAGGTGAGCGTGGGCATCATGTCGGCCGAGCGCGTGCGCTTCCGCCTCAGCGGCGCGTTCCACGCCAAGGGTGCTTTGCAGACCGGCGAACAGGAAGCGGAATGCCGCGACGGTGCCATACTTTGGAACGGCAACATTTACAGCGAACTCTCTTTCATTCCCGATAGCCCCGATGCCACCTTCACGCTCGAGGGCGTGACCATCGGCAAGAACTTCCACTGGGAGCAGGAGCAGCGGCAAACCTTCGCCGGCCGCCTGCAACTCATCGTGGACGAGGAGAAACTCGTCGTGGTGAACCACATTCCCGCCGAGGAATACCTCGCGAGCGTCATTTCCTCCGAGATGAAATCCACCTCTTCGCTCTCCCTGCTCAAGGCGCACGCCGTCATTTCGCGCAGCTGGCTGTTCAGTCAGATGTTGCGCCGCCGCGCCGCCGCCGGCAAGGGGGCATCGGGCGGTTTCTTCTCGTTCGTGCGCCGCGACGACCAGTACGTGCGCTGGTACGACCGTGAGGACCACACCCTCTTCGACGTCTGCGCCGACGACCATTGCCAGCGATATCAGGGACTGCCTGCCGCCGGCGCGGCCAGCGAGATGTGCCGCGAGGCGGTGCGTGCCACGCGCGGCGAGGTGCTGCTCTCCGAGGGCGAGGTGTGCGATGCCCGTTTCTCGAAATGTTGCGGCGGCGTGACCGAGCGTTACGGCACCTGCTGGAACGATGAGGACATCTCCTATCTGCAGCCCGTGCGCTGCGATGGCAAGGGTAATGTCCCCGACCTCACCGATGAGGCAGAAGCGGAGCGTTGGATCATGTCCGCCCCCGAGGCCTATTGCAACACCTCCGAGCAGGCTCTGCTCTCCGAGGTGCTCAACGACTACGACCTCACCTCCACGCCCGACTTCTACCGTTGGCAGACCGTGTTGCCGCAAGCCGAACTGGCGGCACGTTTGCGCGAGCGGCTCGACCTCGATTTTGGCGACATCATCGACCTTCAGCCTTTGCAGCGCGGCGCAAGCGGCCGCATCTCCCTGCTGCGCATTGTGGGCAGCAAGTGCAGCCTCTCGCTCGGCAAAGAGTTGGAAATCCGCCGCGCCCTGGGCGAGAAATGCCTGTACAGTTCCGCCTTCGTCGTGCGCCGCTCGTTTGCCGAAGGCGCACCCGCAGATGCCGTCCCCGCCGCCTTCACGCTCCACGGGGCAGGGTGGGGGCACGGCGTAGGCCTGTGCCAAATCGGCGCGGCCGTGATGGCCGACAAAGGCATCGGCTATAAAGACATACTGCAACACTACTACGTAGGCTCCGACCTGCAGGCACTGTATCAGTAGATTACTCGTCTATTTGTTTACTTGTATACCCGTCTACTCAATCTTAATATAAAAATGTCCCTTCCCTGCCCACGCTCTACATAGCCGAAGGCATACCATATATCGTTGTCACCGTCGTAGCCACCATTATGTACAAGCGGCTCGGCATCGGCAACGCCGACATCGCGTTTTACACCTCGTGGCTCTATCTTCCATGGGTAATCAAACCCTTTTGGAGCCCCATCGTGGACGCTTTCGGCACAAAGCGCACGTGGATCATTGCGATGCAGCTTATCATCGGCGCGGCCCTCGGCGGACTTGCGCTGACGCTGCCCACGCCCGGCTTTTTCAAATGGTCGCTCGCCTTTTTCTGGCTGCTCGCCTTCTCGAGTGCGACCCACGACATCGCCGCCGACGGCTTCTACATGCTGGCACTCACGAAGAAAGAGCAGGCCTTCTACGTAGGCATACGCTCCACCTTCTACCGCGTTGCCATCATAGCGGGACAGGGCTTGCTCATCATGCTTGCCGGCACGCTCGAACTCATTTACAAGCCCGCCGCCGCATGGGCAACCGTGATGCTCGTGGCCGCCGCCCTCTTCCTCCTGCTTGCCGCCTGGCATTTGGCATCGCTGCCCCGCACGGAAATCCTGGCAGAATGCCCGCGCACCGCAAATAATTTTACCGGCGACATCATTAAGCCCTTCATCAGCTTTTTCCAAAAGCCCGGCATCGTCTGTGCCTTGGCATTCATGCTGCTTTACCGCCTGCCCGAGGCGTTCCTCACCAAGATAACGCCCCTCTTCCTGCTCGACAGCGTGGAGGGCGGCGGCTTGGCGCTCACCACGGCCGAGATAGGCTTCGTGCAAGGCACGGTAGGCATCGTGGGGCTCACGCTCGGCGGTATTCTCGGCGGCATCCTCGCAGCCGGCAAGGGCGGCATGAAGCGTTGGCTCTGGCCGATGGTGGCGAGCATCACTATCCCCGATGCGCTCTACATTATCCTTGCCTATTACCAGCCCGAAAACCTCACGCTGATAGGTGCATTCGTGTTTTTGGAGCAGTTCGGCTACGGCTTCGGTTTCACCGCCTATATGATTTACCTGCTGCAATTCGCGCGCGGCGAAAACTCCACGGCGCACTACGCCTTCGCCACGGGCTTCATGGCCTTGGGCATGATGCTGCCCGGCTTGGTGAGCGGTATGTTGCAGGAACTCACGGGCTACCTCAACTTCTTTATCATTACCACCGCGCTATGCAGCGTCACCTTCCTTGTGTCCGCGCTCGTAAAGTTTGATGCAAGCGAGGATTGACGGCGCAAGTTTGCTTGCCTGCCAATTTCTCCCAACTATATGCTATCGGTGCAACCGCCATCTGCGCAGACAGTTCCTGCTGTCTGCGCAGATATTTTTTACGCTCATATAATACATTTTTTATTTTCTCCTTGATACTTTTTCCTATCCTATAAGACATTTTTTATTACAAAGTTTGTAACAAGCGTTACAAACTTTGTAACACATGTTAGAAACTTTGTAATACGTGTTACAAACTTTGTAACAAAAAATTGCTCGGAGAAATTGAAAACTATCTTATAAGAAAGGCAAAATTGCCTTATATGACAGGAACAATTTTCTTGGCAGAGCACGATGATGATCTTCGCGATAACGTTGCTCCGATATATGAAATTGAGCGATGACAGTAAGCAAATTCAGCGGTTGCGAGAATAGTGGATTCTGTAAAGGAGCATCGGAGCAAGCAAACGCCCCGAATAGCCGGGGCGAATAGATCGAGGGAAAATAAAAATTACTGTCGCAAAGCAATAAAAGCAAAAAGCCTGCGTTAATAATGTAAAACAATAATACATTATGGAGGCATTAACGCTTATGCAGGAAGAAGAACATATAGTGATAGAGGATGGCATGTCCGTGTGGGGACAAGCGGCGAAAAGGACGTTTGACTGTCTGCTGGCAGCCGTGCTGCTCATCGTGTTCTCGCCCCTCTTTCTGATTTGCTATATCGCCGTGCGCCTTGAAGACGGTGCACCTGCCATTTTCAAGCAAGAGCGCATCGGGCTGAACGGCATGCCGTTCTATATCTATAAGTTCAGGAGTATGCGCATGGGCGCAGAAAAGAGTGGACCGCAATTATTTTGCGGCGAAAAGGACGACCGCCTCACCAAGACGGGCAAATTTCTTCGCGACCACCATCTCGACGAACTGCCGCAGCTTTGGAACGTCTTTGTCGGCGACATGGCATTCATCGGGCCGCGCCCGGAGCGTAAGTTCTATATCGACAAGATTATGGAGTGCGACCCGCGCTATGCGGAGCTTTATAAAATCCGCCCGGGCGTCACTTCTTACGCCACGCTCTACAACGGCTACACCGATACGCTCGAGAAAATGCTGCGCCGCCTCGAATTGGATCTGTACTACCTCGAGCACCGCTCTTGGGTGTTTGATATGAAAATCCTTTGGCAGACGTTTTATAAAATTGTTTCAGGAAATAAATTCTAAAAAAAGAGGGACGTTGATGCGTCCCTCTTTTTATTGTTTGCCCTCCTCATAATGTCTGTTGTTTGCCCCCTCGTACGCCTCGACGATACGCGTCACGAGTTTGTGGCGCACGATGTCGCCTTTGTCCATCTCTATGAACGCGATGCCGGGAATGCCGCGCAGGAGTTCTATCGCCTCGATAAGGCCGCTGCGCACGGAGTGGGGCAGGTCGATTTGCGTGCGGTCGCCCGTGATAATCATCTTCGTGTTCCAGCCCATACGGGTTAGGAACATTTTTATTTGCGCCGAGGTGGTGTTTTGCGCTTCGTCGAGAATGACCACGGCATCGTTGAGCGTACGGCCGCGCATAAAGGCGAGCGGGGCTATTTGAATGACATTCGTCTCTATATATTCCTGCAATTTGGCAGGCGGTATCATTTCCTCCAAAGCATCGTAGAGCGGGCGCAGATAGGGGTCGATTTTTTCTTTCATGTCGCCCGGCAGAAAGCCCAGTTTTTCGCCCGCCTCCACTGCGGGGCGGCTGAGGATTAGTTTCTTGACCTCCTTGTTTTTCAGCGCACGCACGGCGAGCGCGATGGCGGTGTAGGTCTTGCCAGAACCGGCGGGGCCTACGGCGAACAGCATGTCGTTCGTTCGGAATGCCTCTACGAGTTTGCGCTGATTGGCCGAGCGCGGCGCAATGGGGCGGCCGCCCGTGCTGTAAACGATGGTGTCGGAATTGGCATCGCTCTCGGCGGTGCGGTGCTTGAGGATATTGATGATGTCCTCCTCTGCGAGCCGATTGTACTTGGCGCAGTGGCGGTCGAGTGCGGCGAACGTTTCGTCGAACGCCGCCATGTCTTCTTCGCTGCCGATGACGCGCACCACGTTGTCGCGGGCCACGATGCGCAGCTTGGGGCAGAGGGCGCGGAGCAGGCGGAGGTTGGCATTGTTAGCGCCGTAAAAGAGCGCGGGGTCGGAGGATTCTATCAGGAAATGCTTTTCTGTCATATATGAAAAGGTATATTGCAGGTGCAAAAATACGCAATACAAAATAGATTTTCCTTATTTTTTTGTTACTTTTGTGCTGTAAAACCAAGTTTTAGTAGACGAGTGAACAAGTAAACGAGTAGACGAGACAGATTTGTCTTGCAAACTATATTTTATATGATCGTTTACTTGTTTACTTCGTGATTTTCGGCTGCGCTCGGCATAGCCCGAACAAGTTCGGCTCTGCGCTCGCTTGCACGAAAATCTCCTCGTCTACTTGTTTACTAAATATCATACCGCTAAACGATGCTCAAAAAGATAACGCCCGTTCATTTTATCCTCTTTTTCGTCTTTATTGTCTGCGTGCTATTGATTGTGAAGTGCGTGCGCCCCGACATTGCGCAACCGCGCAGGATTGCTGCGGCGCAGCCCGAAGAAGAGTCGTTGGCGGCGGAAGCAGAAAGGGTGATGCCGAACGATACGATCGGTTTGCAGAGCCTCCACGTAGATTCGCTGCTGATGCGTGCGCGCCGACCCTATCTATTATTAAATGAGAAGGGCGAGCCGGTTAAGAACCGCGTTACGAGCGTGCGCCGCTTTGAGGACGCTTTCCCCGACCTCAACGACGTGCAGCTGGCAACGGCGCAACGCCTCGGACTGCCCGATGCCATAGAAAATCGCGACGAGGCGGTGCATAAGATGCGCGAGCTGGTTTATGTGGGCGACTGCCCGTTTTATACGATAAAGCCTTTGCATCATTCTATCGCCTATCTCGTGCCGCGCGCCGCAAGGCTTTTGGAAGAAATCGGGCGCAGTTTTATGGATTCGCTCGCTACAAAAGGCTATCCCCTGCACAAAATGACCGTTACCTCCATATTACGGACAAAAGAAGACGTGCGCCGCCTGCGCAACGTGAACCGCAATGCTTCGGAGCAAAGTTGCCATCAGTACGGCACTACTTTCGACATTTCCTACAACCATTTCCAGCGCGTGCAAGACCCCGATGCGCCCGAGCAACCGCAGACCTGGGGCGTAACGCTCAAATCTATTTTGGCGGAGGTGCTGGAAGACCAAAGGGAACTGGGAACTTGTTATGTGAAATACGAATATAAGCAGTCGTGTTTCCACATTACGGCGCGGTAACCCGCTGCTCCTCCGGCCAATTCACGAGATAAAGGCGGTCGGAAGTGCGGGTAAAGGCCGTGTAAAGCCAACGGAGATAAGAAACGCCGAGCGCGTCGGGCGGCAGATAGCCTTGGTCGATATAGACGCGCCGCCACTGCCCGCCCTGCGCCTTGTGGCAGGTCACGGCATAGGCATATTTTATTTGCAAAGCATTATAATAGGCATCCGAACGGAGCGCTTTCATGCGCTCTTTTTTTGTAGATATATGCGCATAGTCTTCGAGCACCGCCTCATAGAGACGGCGGCTTTCGTCGGCGGTGAGCGCGGGGGCTTCCGACTGCAAAGTGGAGAGTAACACGCGGCAATCGAGTTCTTGCCCGTCGTAGTCAGGAAAGCGCAGCGTCACGTCGGCAAAGCGAAAGCCGTATTGCTCGTGCACGTTGCGCACGGCAAGCACTTCCGCCACGTCACCGTTGGCGATAAAGGAGAAAGGCAGGCTCTCGCCCTTGGGCAAAGCGGCTGCCGCCTTTTCGGGCCAGTGGTAATTGTTTTTCACCGCCATAATGAGGTCGCCGCGCGAGAGTTCCTCCTCGCGATAGAAAATTTGCGAGCGGATACCGTTGTTGTAGACGTTGGCACGCTTGTTGGAGCGCGTCACGACAATCACCTCGTCTGCACCAAATTTATCGTAGTCGCTCACCAACGCCTCAATAAGTTCGTCACCCGGCAAAAAGCGCACCTCGCCGTCCGCGCTTCCCGCAAGGCAGGGCAGGGCTTCTGGAGTTTCGGCAATCATCTGCCGCAGATGCGTGGCGCCGGCCAGCACCTGCGAGGCATCGTCCTGCCTCACCACGTCCGTGAGGTCGGCGCTGCCCACCGTCATTCCCATTCTTTGGAAAACATCGTCCAGCAAAGCCGGACTGTCAGCCTCACCCACGGGCGGCAACTGCGCTGTGTCGCCCACCATAATGAGGCGGCAACCGTTGTTACCGCCGTAAACGAAGCGCAGCAAGTCGTCGAGCAGTTGCCCCGTGCCGAACACGGATTCGGAGAAACTGCCTTCGCCCGAGGCAATCATAGAAGCCTCGTCCACAATAAAGAGCGCGTTTTTCAGACTATTGAAACCGAGCGAAAAGCGCGTGTCTTCGCCCTTGAAAGTATCTTGACGGTAAATAAAGCGATGGATAGTGTAGGCAGGATGCCCGGCATAAAGCGAAAACACCTTGGCGGCCCTGCCCGTGGGTGCAAGCAGCACGACGGGGCGTTGCAACTTCTTCAGCACGCGCACCAAGGCCGCCACCAGCGAAGTCTTGCCCGTGCCGGCGTAGCCGCGCAGAATGACGAGGGCGTTGGCACAGGGCGTGAGTTGGAAGCGCGAGAGCAAACGAATGGCACGGGCCTGCGATGGCGTAGGCTCGTGCCGTAGTTCTTCTTTTATGAGTTGCGAAAAATATTGTTCAAGCACAGAAATCAGAATAAGAAATTCCTGAAATCGTTGAATAGAGCAAATGCCATGAGCAGCAGCAGGAGCGTCATGCCCACGGTCTGCGCACGCTCCATGAACTTGTCGCTCGGCTTGCGGCGCATGATGACTTCGACTAAGAGGAAGAACACGTGGCCGCCGTCAAGCGCAGGAATGGGCAGGATATTTAAGAATGCCAGCATTAGGGAGATAAATGCCGTGAGTTCCCAGAAGCGCTGCCAGTCCCATACCGCAGGGAACATGTGGCCGATTGCGACGAAACTGCCCACGCTCTTCGCGCCTTCTGTCGTAAAGACGTATTTCAGGTCGTCCACGTAACCCGTCAGCACCTTCCAGCCATGGACTGCGCCAGCGGGGAAACTTTCAAAGAAACCGTAAGTGCGCGTCACGCTTTCGTAGCGCGTGGCTGTGGGAATGTTCCAAACGATGCCGAGCTTGTAGTCCTTGCCGAGCATCACGTTGAGGGTATCTGTCATGCCCGTTTCCGCGCGGCGCACCACGAGCGCAGCTTGACGCATCTTCAAGCTGTCGGCCGCGTTGCCCTGCGCCAGTACGTCGGCAATCGAGCCGCGCACGACGGCATACTCGTTCCACGTGCTGAACGCCTGGCCATTGTAGCCTATCAACTCGTCGCCGGCGCGTATGCCCGCCTTGTCTGCCACGCCGCCCGCCGTAACGCTGTCGATGCGCGAGGGCATCAGCACTGCGGCGAAGCGCGGCTGGTCTTTCAGCATTTCGAGGAGACTCAGGTCGCCGGGCAATGAAAAGGTCACCTCTTTGCCGTCGCGCAGCACCGTCACGCTGTGTGCTTCGCTGATGGCGCGAAACATGTCGCCGTCCATACGCTCGAGTTCCACGGCATCTGTGCGCAGGGGAATATCGCCGTCGCGGAAGCCGACCGATTGTGCCATTTCGTTGTATTTCAGTCCGTCCGTCATGTTGCGCAACGGCACGTAGGTGTCGCCCCAAGTGAAGAGCACCATGGCGTAAATCGCCAAGGCCGTAAGGAAATTCACAAGTACGCCGCCTATCATGATAAACAGCCGCTGCCACGCCGGTTTGGCGCGGAACTCCCAGGGCTTTACAGGCTGCTTCATCTGTTCCGTGTCCATCGACTCGTCAATCATGCCCGAGATTTTCACGTAGCCGCCGAGGGGCAGCCAGCCGAGGGCGTAGGTCGTGTCGCTCTTCTTGGGCTTGAACTTAAAGAGCGTGAACCAAGGGTCGAAGAAGAGGCAGAATTTTTCTACTCTCACCTTGAAAATTTTGGCAAACAAGAAGTGCCCGCCTTCGTGCAAGACGACGAGCAGCATGAAGCAGAGGATAAGCTGCAGAGCTTGGATAAAGAATATTTCCATTTTACGTTATAAGATTTTTAGAAAAGGGTTTGGGCAATGCTGCGTGCTTCGGCATCGCAGGCAAAAAGGTCGTCGAGAGTGGGATTGTTGACAAAAGAGGCTTTCGAAAGTGTTTCCTCGATGATGCGCGGCACGTCGGCAAAACCGATGCGCCCTTCGCGGAAAGCGAGGTTGGCAATCTCGTTGGCGGCATTGAGGACGCAGGGTGCGTTGCCGCCGCGCGCGATGCTTTCGTAGGCCAGGCGCAGGCAAGGAAAGCGGTCGGGATCGGCCGGCTCGAAGTGGAGCGCACCGAGTTTGAAGAGGTCGAGCCGCTGCTCGCTCACGGCGATGCGCTGGGGGTAGGAGAGGGCGTAGGCGATGGGCAGACGCATGTCGGGCAAACCGAGTTGCGCCTTGACAGCCCCGTCTTCAAATTCCACAGCAGAGTGGACGATGCTTTCAGGATGCACCACGACTTCGATATCCTCGGGCGCGATGCCATAGAGCCAGTGTGCCTCGATCATTTCAAAGCCCTTGTTCATATAGGTTGCCGAGTCGATAGTGATTTTCGCGCCCATGGCCCAGTTGGGGTGCTGCAAAGCCTGCGCGGCTGTGACGCTGAGAAGTTGTTCCTTCGAGAATGTGCGGAACGGACCGCCAGAGGCCGTGAGCAGGATTTTGCGAATGGGGCTTGCCTCGCCGACAATACATTGCAGAATGGCTGAATGCTCGCTGTCCACGGGCAGAATGACCACGTGGTTGTCTAAGGCGAGGCGGTTGATAATCGCGCCCGCCACTACGAGCGTTTCCTTGTTGGCAAGGGCTATGGCCTTGCCCGCCTTGATGGCTTCCACCGTGGGGCGCAAGCCTGAAAAGCCCACCATGGCCGTTAGCACTACGTCGATGTCGCCGGAAGTGACCACCTGGCTTATGGCATCGGCGCCGGCATACACTTTAATCGGTAAATCGGAAAGGGCTTCCTGTACAATATTATATTGTGTGTCGTCGGCTATCACCACCGTGTCGGGCTTGAAAGCGCGTGCCTGCTTGATGAGCAGTTCGGCGTTGCGGCCGGCCGTGAGCGTGTGCGCCTCGAAAAGGTCGGGGTGGCGGCTGATTACGTCGAGCGTCTGTGTGCCGATAGAGCCGGTAGAGCCTAAGACGGCAATCTTTTTTTTAGACATATATATAATGTATATTGTGTTGCGCCCGCTGCTATTTGTTCAGTTCCACAAGCCCGTCGGGCAGGTGCAGGGTGAGCGTGCGTTTCTTCAAATTGAAATCTACGAGGAAGTCGTCGTGATAGGGCAGTATGAGTTCTTCGCCATCTTCTTTATCGATGTAAAGCAATACGTTGGCCGAGGACTCGTCCACGCCGGAGATTTCGCCCAAAGCACCGGCGCGATCATCGCGAACGCGAAAACCCGTGAGGGCTTTGTAGGAGGAGAGTTCAAAATCTTCTTCCTCCTCATCGGGCAGGGCTTCGAGCGGATAGTACACCTCGCGCCCCACGAGTCGCCGCGCCTTGTCTTCCGTGTCGATGTCTTCAAAAGAGAAGATTGCGGTTTCCTTGTTCTTAAAACCGTATTCCTCCCAAAAGAAAGGCACGAGCAAACCGTCCATATCCATGAAAAGATAAGGCGAGTCGCCCCGGTCGAACGCATCGTCGGTGAAGCGCAGCTCCACCTCGCCTTTAAGGCCACGGATGCGCGTGATGCGCCCGATGTGGTAAGTATCGTTTCTGTCGATCATGCCTCGCAGCGTTTGATGTTTGCGCCGAGGTTTGTGAGGCGTTGCTCGATATTTTCATAGCCTCGGTCAATCTGTTCGATGTTGTCGATGCGACTCACGCCGTCTGCGCTCATGGCGGCGATGAGCAGGGCGATGCCGGCGCGAATGTCCGGCGATACCATGCGCTTCGCCCTCAGCCGCAAGGCGTTGTCGTGGCCAATGACCACGGCGCGGTGCGGGTCGCAGAGTATGATTTGCGCCCCCATTTCGATGAGCTTGTCCACGAAGAACAGGCGGCTCTCAAACATCTTCTGGTGGAACAGCACAGAGCCTTTCGCCTGCGTGGCAACCACAAGCAGCACGCTCAGCAAGTCGGGCGTAAGGCCCGGCCACGGCGCGTCGGCGAGGTTCATAAACGAACCGTCGATAAAGGATTCTATCTCGTAGTGCTCCTGGCGGGGGATAAAGATGTCCTCCCCTTTTTGCTCCATCTGCACGCCGAGGCGGCGGAACGATTCGGGAATCAACCCGAGGTCGGCTGCTGCCGCGCCGCAAATGGTTAGCCCGTCGCCCACCATGGCCGCCATGCCCATGAACGACCCGATTTCAATCATGTCGGGCATAATCGTGTGGGTCGCGCCGTGCAGGCTGCCCGTGCCGGTAATGGTGAGCAGGTTGGAGGCGATGCCGCTGATGCTTGCGCCCATGGCGTTAAGCAGGCGGCAAAGTTGCTGGATATAGGGTTCGCAGGCGGCGTTGTAAATCGTGGTCGTGCCCTCGGCCATAACGGCCGCCATAATGATGTTGGCAGTGCCCGTCACGGAGGCCTCGTCGAGCAGCATATAAGTGCCTTTCAGCTTGTTGGCGGAAATGGAATAGCGCCCAGCAGTCTCATCGTAAGAGAATTGCGCCCCGAGTTTATGCAGTCCGAAGAAATGCGTGTCGAGACGCCGGCGGCCGATTTTGTCGCCGCCCGGCTGCGAAAGCAGGGCGCGGCCGAAGCGTGCCGTGAGCGGGCCGAGCAGCAAGATGCTGCCGCGTAGGCGCGAGCATCGTTGCAGAAACTCCGGGCTGGACAGGTATTCGAGGTTCACATCGGCGGCACGGAACGTATAGTCGCCCGCGCCGTTCTGCGTCACCTCTACATCGATGTCGCGCAACAGTTGAATCAGGTTATTTACGTCGAGAATGTTCGGAATGTTCTTGATGCGGACCGGCTCGGAAGTGAGCAGCGTGGCGCAGATTACCTGCAAAGCCTCGTTTTTCGCGCCTTGCGGCGTGATGCTTCCTGTCAGGCGGTGTCCGCCCTCTATGATGAATGATGCCATGTCGCGGTAGTTAATGATTATTACCCTTCTTCCCCTTCTTGTTCCGTTGCTCGCGTATTTCCATCAGGCGCATGCCGGGACGCGAAAAGTCAGGAGCCAGTGCTCCCTCGGTGTAGGCGGCGATGTCGCGCGCCACCTTTGCGTCTTCCACGCCGTCGCCCTTCCATTCGGCAAGGCTGCGCTTCATGCGCGTGCCCACCTGCCGCAGGAGTTGGCGTCGCTGCGCCGTGTCGGGCATTTCGGGGAGCGACTTCACGGCCTCCTCGATGAGATGTCCGTAGTGCCGCCACTTTATTTCGTGGCCGGGGTAGGTGAGATGCGGTTTTTCTTTTTCCTCATTATAGTGCGTAATGGGGAAAGGGTAGTCAATGTCGAGCTGATAGTTTGCCATAAACGCCAAATGGTCCCAAAGCTTTCGGCGAAAGTCGGGCACATTTTTCATGCCCGGGTTCACGCCCGCCATCACCGTGATAATGGCTTTGGCGTAGCTCTGCCGCTCGTTTCTGTCGGCGATGGTCATCGCGTGGTGCACCATGTCCTGCACCAGCCGCCCGTATTCGGGCATTGCGAGGCGTTCGCGCGTGGAATTGTAGTCCATATATATAATATTGTATATGGGGAAGGATTATTAGAAAAGGTTTTTGGGCTTCGTGGCCACAAACTCCTTTAAGTAGAAAGGTTCAAAATAGGCCACGTCCTCAACTTTGCCCTGCGCCAACCGGCGTTCGGCGAGCGGCATCATGTTTTTAGCCAAAGGATGTATGCCTTCGATAAAATGGGCATTGGGGTGCGTGATGACTGCCTTGCATTTCTCCGCGCCGTTGCCGAAGAAATAAACGGGGCGTTCGTCAAGAAATTCTTTATAACTCTCTTCCGTCACGATGTCTGCCCCCGTAGGGCGCAGCTCTTTGAGGGCGCGGTCGTAGACAGCTGCATACACCTCCATGCGCCGCGCGTCGATCATCGGGCAGAGCAGTGCGTCGTCGGGCAGTTCGTCGTGGTAGAGCAGCACGGGCACGGCCAGCGTTTGCAGCGTAGGCACGGAGAGCAGCTTTGCGCCGCGCCCCATGCACACACCCTTGGCAGTGCTTACACCGATACGCAGCCCGGTGTAAGAGCCCGGGCCGCAGCTCACGGCAACGGCATCGAGAGGAATAGCATGGCTTTCGGCAAAAGAAAGGGCTTCGTCGACAAACGGCGCAAGCACTTGCGCGTGAGAAGGCCCTTCGTAATCGGTTTTATCAAAAAGGCACATCCCGTCTTGCGAAACGGCGACGGAACACACCTGCGTAGAGGTTTCAATATGCAGAATGCACGACATCGTAACTATATAGTAAGATAATTATGCTGCAAACTTACGCAAAAATACCCTAACAGCCGAATTTTTGGGAGACAAAGGGGAATTTGCCGAGTTGAAAAATCTAAAACAGATTTATCAAAAAGAAGAAATACAACAAAACACCTTTCATTTGCATAGAAAACGCAAACGAAAGGTGTTCTTGGTATTGGTAGTGATTCCGTTGGGGTTCGAACCCAAGACCCACGCCTTAGAAGGGCGTTGCTCTAATCCTACTGAGCTACGGAACCATTTTGTATTTGCAGTGCAAAGTTACAGATTTATTTTTATGCTGCAAAGCGTAACTGCCAATATTGGCTGCGAGGTGCTGAACAGGAACGATAAGCATTGGGATGTGGTGGGCCTGTAAGCATTCTGTAGGGGCCGGACATGTCCGGCCCGCGGCCTCCCGTCGGCGCTCTGTCATGGAAAAGCTGCGGGCGCATATAAAATGCGCCCCTACGGATTACGTTTCCGACAAAGGGAGAAAACTCCACGCGAGGCGCCCCCACAAAAAACGTAGGGGCGGATTCCATATCCGCCCGTACCCGTTTGCGGCAAGGCAAACTTCCGCGGGCGCATATAGAATGCGCCCCTACGGAGTCATTCGATAAAACACAACAGAGAGGTGTACGATTGAAAAAACATCTGTTCCGTATCATTGCCGTCCTGTCCGCCGCGGTCCTGCTGGCGGGCTGCGCGGCGTCGCGGCTGCGGCTGGGGGCTGCGGCTGCAGGCGGCGTGTACAATGCGTTTGGCACCGCCATGGCCTCCCAGAACAGCACCATCGAGGTCAAACAGACCGCCGGGTCCGCCGCCAACCTGCGGCTGCTGGCGGGCGGCTATTTACAACTGGCCGTTGCCCAGTCCGACATGGCGCAGGATGCCTACGACGGCAGCGGCATCTTTTCCCACGAGAGCACCGAGCGCAGCTTCAGCGCCGTGGCCGCCCTGTATGAGGAGGCCGTGCAGATCGTTGTCCGGGCCGACTCCGGCATTACGACGCTGGAGGAGCTGCAGGGCTGCACGCTCAGCGTCGGCGAGGAGGAATCCGGCACCGAGCAGAACGCCTGGCAGGTGTTGGCCGCCTGCGGCCTGAACAACCGCCTGGTGCACACTGTAAACCTGAACTACACCGACGCTGCCGCCCGGCTGGCCGACGGCACGATCGACGCGATGTTCGTCACCGCCGGTCTGCACGCCGACGCGCTGGAGCAGCTGGCCGAGACCTGCGCCATCCGTCTGCTCTCCGTCGATGGGGGTGTCGGTGCGCGGCTGCTGGCGGCCTACCCTGCCTACCGCGTCTGCGTTATCCCCGCCGGGACCTACGCCGGTCAGGGTGAGGACGTCTGGACCGTCAGCGTGCAGGCGCTTCTGCTGGCGTCGAACGCGCTGTCCGACGAGACCGTCCAAAGGCTGACTGCCCGGTATTTTGACAGCGTGGACGCCGTGGCTGCCGCCGTGCCGGTGCCGCTGGTGACCGACCCCGCCGTGGCCGCCGCGCAGAGCGTTATCCCCTACCACACCGGGGCCGCTGCGTACTACACCGCGCAGGGCATCACCCCCGCAGGGCCGGAGACGGGCGCGTCCCCTGAACAGGAGGCCGCCGCATGATCATCTCACTGGATATGTACCAGACGCTGTTTGCGGCGGTCTGCGTGCTGATGCTGGGCCGCTTTTTGAAGGCGCGCATCGGGCGGCGTGCTGTTTGCCGTTTTCACCTGTCTCTGCTATGTGACCGGCATTGCCGAGTTTGAATTTGACGACATTTTAAAGGAAGTCTGCATGGTGTTCTTCTTCACCTCGGTAGGCTTTCAGGCCAACCTCAAGGTGCTGAAAAGCGGCGGCAAATCGCTGATCCTCTTCTTGGGGCTGGTCGTTGCGCTGATTTTGTGCCAGAACTTCCTCGCCGTCGGGCTGGCAGATCTGCTGGGTATCTCGCCGCTGATCGGTCTGTGCACCGGTTCCATCCCGATGGTCGGCGGCCACGGCACGGCGGGCGCGTTCGGCCCCGTGCTCGAGGACTTCGGCGTTGCGGGCGCGACCACGCTACCTACGGCCTGATTGCGGGCAGCGTCATGGGCGGCCCGACGGGCCGTCTGCTCATTGAGCGCCGCAAGCTGCTGGACACCGTTGTGCCCGAGGACGACAGCCTGCTGGTGGAGGAAGAAATCAAGCACGAGCGCCACACCAGCATGTACCCGGCTGCTGTGTTCCAGCTGATTATCGCCATCGGCATCGGCACGTTCATCTCCAAAGCGCTGGCCATGACCGGGCTGACGTTCCCCATTTATATCGGCGCGATGATCGCCGCGGCGTGTATGCGCAATATCGGCGAATTCACCCACAAATTCACGACCCACATGGGCGAGATCAACGACATCGGCGGCATCAGCCTCTCGCTGTTCCTGGGCATTGCCATGATCACGCTGAAGCTGTGGCAGCTGGCCGCGCTGGCGCTGCCGCTCATCATCCTGCTGGCGGGCCAGACGTTGCTGATTTTCCTGTTCACCTACTTTGTGATTTTCAACATCATGGGCCGCGACTATGACGCTGCGGTCATTGCGGCGGGCGTCTGCGGCTTTGGCATGGGCGCGACGCCCAACGCCATGGCCAACATGCAGGCCCTGTGCGAAAAGTATGCCCCGTCGGTCAAGGCGTATCTGCTGATCCCGCTGGTAGGCAGTCTGTTTGCGGACTTCCTCAACAGTCTGGTCATCACCTTCTTTATCAACTTTATCTAATTGGGAGGTCCTTCTGATGTTCCGCAAGCTGCGCGAGGCGCTGAAAAAGCAGCGCTACCGTGTCCACAGTGACGACGTTGCCCTGCCCGAGGTCCACACCGGCCATGTCACCCACAGCGACGCCCCCGAGACCCCGGAGAAGCACAAGTCCATCAACTATGAAAACGTCGCCATCCCGGAGGTTCATATTCCAAAGAAGAAGCCCTGAAACCTTCTCCCCCTGGGGGAGAAGGTGGCCCCGCAGGGCCGGATGAGGGGAGAGCTTGCGCGGCCCGAAATATTTCGGGCCGCCGTACAGTTCTCCCCCCCCCCACCCGCTGTCTCTTGGCCCCCTCGCAGAGGGGGCCAAGAGACAGCAAAACGCCCCTGACCGTTCGGTCAGGGGCGTTTTGCCCGTAATGTTAGTCGAGGAAGTTCTCGTTGAGGGTGACACCGAAGTCGTGGGCAATGGCGCGCAGGTCATCGTCCGTGATGGTCTGGCGGATCAGGCCGCCGCCCATGGACAGGACCTTGACGTAGATCTCGGCACTCTTTTCAATCGTGTGGGCGAGGCCGAAGGTGATGTCAAAGTCAGGGCCGGAGGCAAACAGGCCGTGCTGTGCCCAGATAGCGGCCTGATAGGTTTTCATCTTTTCGGAGGTTGCCATGGCGATGTCCGCGCCGCCCGGGACCATCCAGGGGCAGACGCCAACGCCCTCGGGGAAAACGACGGGGCACTCAGTAGCGCTCTGCCACAGGGCGCGGGAGAAGTCACGGTCCGTCAACGGCAGGATGTAGGTCAGCGCAATGACGTTGGTGGCGTGGCAGTGATAAATAACGCGGTTCGCGCCGTTGGTGGCGGCCTTGCGGACGCTGTGGTTCATGAAATGGCTGGGGAACTCGGACGTCGGGCGTGCGCCGTCGGCCAGACCCCAGACGATGCGCCAGCTGTCGCCCTTGTCGTTGATCTCCACAATGCCGATGCTGTGGATCGGGTCAGGCTCGACGTTGCGGAAGAACTTGCCGGAGCCGGTGGTGATGAAGTACTCACCGGCCAGATTATCGGCCTGCACGCCCATGTTGACCCACTCGCGCGGCTCGGCGTCGAAGTAGGGGCGGCAGGCGGCGACGTCCTCCCCGGTCATGCGGTAGGTCAGGTTGCCGCCGTTGCGCTCGTGCCAGCCCTGCAGCCAGCCATCGTTGCACATGCGGATAAAGCCCTTGACGCAGGGAATTTCATAAATCGTAGACATAATTTCTGCTCCTTT
>SFPF01000085.1 GCA_004552155.1 Bacteroidales bacterium | reverse complement strand
GTAACCCCCGAAGTTGATTCTGAACATCACACCATCACGGCAACTCTTTCTGAATTGCCCTCTGGATATTACCGCATCGTGTCGGCATATACCGGCGGCACGGCGGCTTCCAAGTCTATCACATCATTTCAAACCCAGTCTAACAAACTTGGTTGGGAAGTGACCGATGCAAACAACGGCGAGCAATATTGGAACATTCAGGGAAACAGCACCGACGGCTACACCATTCAATCAGCCTACTTTGGCAGCAAGCAATTTATCAAACTTTCCGCGAGCTCGAACAATGGCAATACCAATTATTCGCTTGTCAGCGATGAAAACGAGGCATCGCATTTTAACATTGCCTTAATTGCCTCCTCTAATCAATATACGCTCCAAGCCACCAATAATAACTATCCTGTTCACGGCCAATATATGATAGATAATTGGTCTGCCGGTCCATTGACCACTTGGGCAGGCGAAAAGAACAACGCCTCCGCATGGGTTCTAATTCCCACCACCGACCTTGAAGCAGCCGTTGCCTCGCTGACCACCATTACCTCGGGCGTTGACTTTTCCAAGCCAGTCGGCACTGCCATGGGGCAGTACAGTGAACCAGGAGGCACAACCACCGAAGGACTGGCAACGCTCACTGCCAATTATAAAACCTATAAGAAACAGGTTACCGATGCATTGGCTTCTAACAATGTTACCACCATGGAAACGGCATTCAATAATTTCAAGACTAACGTTTCCGACCTGATTACAGCCGAGAAGACAACCGCTTATACAACGCTCACCATCAATCAGCCCACCGTCGGCAAGCTCTATCGCTTCAAAAGCAATAGAGACACATATATGACATCAAACATCGTTTTATGCGGCAATAGCAATTATTACTTAGAAACCGTTACAAATTCAGACAACAACTACACAATATTCTATATAGATGCCGACAACAAGTTGCTTTCTTATGCAACAGGACTTTATGTAGGCTCGTTTGCTTCTGATGCTTCCAGCCGCAACCAAACATACAACCAATGGACATTGCCTGGAGTTGGGGAAGCCGGTACAGCGTTTACCTTTGCTGAAGGTTCAGTTGTAGGAAAGTATAAACTTCGTCCCGGAAACAATCGCGAAATTTGTGCTTATTCCAGACAAGTCAGTGGTGTTAACACATACATAGTGGAAGCGGCTACTACTGGACAGACCTCTGCCGATTATAACTGGACTATTGAAGAGGTAACTTGGTTGCCGATTCCCGTAAGCAGCACCTATAGGTTCGGCACGTTCTTCTCGCCCGTCGATATAGCATTGACCGACCACCAGTACTATGCAAAGGACGCCCGCATGAAGTTCTATACCGGCCGCTTGGACGATGAAGGCTACGTGGTGCTGGATAAGGTGAACGACAACATTCCCGCAAACACGCCCTATGTTATCGAATTGACCTCACAATCGGGCTATGGAAACGGTTGCCAGTATCTCAAGATAGCCGACAGCGCACCTGCCATCGAGGCAAACACCTACGACCTGCGCGGCGGACTTGAAACCATTGCCACGCCCACAGATCAAGGCACTATCTACACCCTGCAAGCAGCCTGGGACGACACCACCGAAGACCACAACTCTGCGACCGATGTAGCCTTCCGCATATACAACGGCACGAATATCCTCGGCTGCCGCGCCTACCTGCCCGTATCGGGCACGCAGCCGGTAAAAGGCTTGCGCTTCAACGAAGGCACAACCACGCGCATCGAGAGCCTCGAAGCCGGACAGACACACGAGATTGATGCTTACGACCTCAGCGGTCGCCGCGTAGAGCGTGCCGGAAAGGGCCTTTACATCATCAACGGCAAGAAAGTTTACATTAAATAATCCACCCCTAAACCTAACATCAAGATGAAAAAGACATATATATCGCCCGCCCTTAACGTGTTCCTTACCGAGTGCGAGGGTCTGCTGGCTACAAGCAAAATCGAAACCGACACCAACCCAGATCACGACGGCGGCGGCATGATGACCAACAAGAAGGAGCAAACCGACATGTGGGGCAACGACCCCAACAAGGGCATTTGGCAATAAGCCTTTCGCGCCATGACAGCCCGTGGCACAAAGCGGGGCGTTTTGGCAGAACGGCACAAAAAGCATATCTTTGCATCAGCAGAAAGAGGAAAAGCGCGCGCTTTTCCTCTTTCTGCGTTTTAGGGGTAAACTATCCTATATGAGCACAAAAAATTATCTTATATGACCGTAAAAACTATCAGCAAGAGCGTAAAAATTTGCTCCTTGATAGTTTTTACGAGGTGCTTTAAAGCATACATCTTCTGAATGTTTGCAGATTTTTTTACGGAGCAAATTTTCCCTTCCTTAATTATCCCTAAATCTTCGCGCCGCGCTACCTTAACGATTGCAAACGCGAAATCCACTCTCTGCGCAGAGAGTGGAGCGGCATTAACAGGTTTTGTCATTGCTCATGCTATTCGGAACAGGCACAGACGGCGGTTTGTGCGCACTGATGAGAGCCAAGAGGAAAATTAGTTGTAATTTTGCTCCGTCTTCCCCTATGACATCCTATTATATATGCCACAAAAGCAAACCTGCAACTGCGCCAACGCCATCTGCGTGAAAGGCGCGCGCGCTAACAACCTGAAAAATATCGATGTAAACATTCCGCGCGACAAGTTCGTGGTCATCACGGGCCTGTCGGGTTCGGGAAAGTCGTCGCTCGCCTTCGACACGCTCTATGCCGAAGGGCAAAGGCGATATGTGGAAAGCCTCTCGGCCTACGCGCGGCAGTTTCTCGGAAGAATGCACAAGCCGGAATGCGACTTCATCAAGGGTCTGCCACCCGCCATCGCCATTGAACAGAAAACGGCGAGCCGCAACCCGCGCTCCACGGTGGGCACATCGACGGAAATCTACGACTACCTGCGCCTGCTCTTCGCCCGCATAGGGCGCACCTTCTCGCCCATAAGCGGGCAGGAGGTGCGGCGGCACACGCCGCAGGACGTGGTGGAAGCCGCCATGAACCTCTCGCGCGGCACGCGCTTCACGCTGCTCTCCCCCTTCAACCTCGCCGAGGGACGCACCCTGCGCGAACAGCTGAACCTCTACATGGGGCAGGGCCTTTCGCGCGTGGATATAGACGGAGAGGCGGTGCGCATGGAGGACGTGCCCGACGGTGCCGACCCCACGCGCCTGTTGCTGCTCATTGACCGCCTCGTGGCCGACGACACGCGCGACCTCCGCGCACGCCTCGCCGACTCGGTGGAGACCGCACTCTACGAGGGGGGCGGCACCTGCCTGCTGCGCATCTATCCCTCAAAGCTGCTGCAAACGTTTTCCACGCGCTTCGAGGCCGACGGCATGGCATTTGAAGAGCCCAACGACCAGATGTTTTCGTTTAACTCGCCCGCAGGGGCATGCCCCGAGTGCGAGGGCTTCGGACAGGTGATCGGCATCGACGAGCAGCTCGTGGTGCCCGACCCTTCGCTCAGCGTGTACGACGATGCCGTGGTGTGCTGGCGCGGAGAGAAAATGAGCGAATGGAAAAAGGAGTTTATCCGCCGCAACGCCGAGCGCGGTTTCCCCATCTTCGAGCCTTATCGCAAACTCACGAGCCGGCAAAAAGAATGGCTGTGGCACGGCGATGAGCGGGAGCGGGCCATGCCCGAGGAGGAACAGGTGAGCATCGACGCCTTTTTCAGAATGTTGCGGCAGAACCAATATAAGATACAGTATCGCGTGATGCTGGCACGCTACCGCGGCAAGACGCCCTGCCCCGTGTGCCGGGGGTCGCGCCTCAAGCCCGAGACGGAATATGTGCACGTGGGCGGCAAGAGCATAGGCCAGCTCACGCTGATGCCCGCCGCCGCCCTGCTCGACTTTTTCAACCATCTCGAATTGCCCGAGCACGAGCGCCGGGTGGCGGAGCGGTTGCTCACGGAAATCACGAGCAGACTGCGCTTCCTCTGCGACGTAGGGCTGGGCTACCTCACCCTCGACCGCCGCTCCAACTCCCTTTCGGGCGGCGAAAGCCAGCGCATCAACCTGGCCACGTCGCTGGGGTCGTCGCTCGTAGGGTCAATCTATATCCTCGACGAACCGAGCATCGGGCTGCACCCGCGCGACACGGCGCGGCTGATCGGTGTGCTGAAGCAGCTGCGCGACCTTGGCAACACGGTGGTCGTGGTGGAGCACGACGAGGAAATTATTCGTGCTGCGGACTATATTATCGACATCGGCCCGGAAGCGGGCAGCGGCGGCGGAAGAGTGGTGTGGCAAGGCACGCCCGAAGAGGCGGCTCACGCCGATGCGCCCCAGTCGCACACTGCCGCCTGGCTGCAAGGACGCGACCGCATTGAGGTGCCGGCAGGGCGCAGGGCGTGGAACAGGGCCATCACTGTGGAAGGCGCATGCGCCAACAACCTGAAAGGCATCGACGTGCAGTTTCCGCTCAACGCAATGACGGCGGTGACGGGCGTGAGCGGTTCGGGAAAATCGACCCTCGTGCGCGACATCTTCTACCGCGCCATGAAGCGCGCGCTCGACGAGGCGTGCGACCGCCCCGCTCCCTTCAGCCGCCTCTCGGGCGACGTGGAGGCCGTGGGGGCGGTGGAGTTTGTAGACCAAAACCCCATCGGCAAGTCGTCGCGCTCCAACCCTGTGACCTACATCAAGGCCTACGACGAGATACGCAAACTCATGGCAGCGCAGCCCCTCGCCCGGCAGATGGACCTGACGGCGGCGCACTTCTCGTTCAACACCGACGGCGGACGCTGCGAGGCGTGCAAGGGCGAAGGGCAGGTGAAGGTGGAGATGCAATTTATGGCCGACCTCGTGCTGGAATGATGCGAGGAATGCGGCGGCAAGCGTTTCAAGAAAGACATTCTCGAAGTGAAATTCGAGGGCAAGAATATCCACGACATCCTCGAAATGACCGTGAGCGATGCCATAGCCTTCTTCGCCACCCACGGCCAGGCGAAAATTGCCGCACGCCTGCAAACGCTCGATGCGGTGGGGCTGGGCTACATCAAACTGGGGCAGCCCGGCTCGACACTCTCGGGCGGCGAAAGCCAGCGCGTGAAACTGGCTTACCACCTGGGGCAGGAGCGCAGCGTGCCCACACTCTTCATCTTCGACGAACCCACCACCGGCCTGCACTTCCACGACATCGGGCGGCTGCTCAAGGCTTTCAACGCGCTCATCGAGCGCGGCCATACCATCGTGGTCATAGAGCATCACCCCGACGTGATAAAATGCGCCGACTATGTCATTGACCTCGGACCCGAAGGCGGACGCGAAGGCGGCAACATCGTGGCATGCGGCACGCCCGAAGAGGTGGCTGCGAGCGGCAAAGGATATACTTCGAAATTCCTCCGCTCCTCTCTCGCAGCAGAGTGAGTAGGAAAAACCAAATGAGCAGAGTTCAAGCGATTTTGAACTCTGCTCATTTGATTTAACAAACATGTTTGGTTAATTCTGAATCACTACGGCGTCCTGCGCCGGGGTGTAGGCAATGGAGTAGGTTTCGAGGTTATTGCCCCGGTCGCCCTCGATGATGATGCCTTTGTTAGAGAGGTCGTAAAGGCGGTTGCATTGCGGGCAGCGGGCATAGGGCAGCGTAAGGTCGAGCGTGAGGCGCTTGGTGAGCGCGGAGGCGTTGTAGCACGTGGGACAGGCGAGGTCGTAGCCCACAATGCGCATTTGCCCGTTCATGTCCACCCCGGGCGGCATGCCGACGATGAAGCCGGCTATGAACTGCGGCTGGCCGTAGGCATCGAGCGCGGTGCGCGGATAGGAAGTGCTCTTGCCGTCGGGCGCGGTGAATATATAATATTGCGCCGAGAACGTGATGGTGCAGAACATGCCGGGGCTGGTGAGGGCTGCCAGCAGCTGCGGCACGCCGGTGACGGGCGAGAAGCGCATGAAGGCGCGATAGCTGGAGCGTTCGCTCTCGGCCTTGTCGCACGAGGCACACAGCAACAGGGCGGCCAGCAACGAGGAGAGGAAAAGCAGTTTTTTCAATATCTTCGTTTATTAGTAGACGAGTTTATTAGAGTTTATTAGTAAACGAGTTTACAAGTAAACGAGTAGACGAGACAAGTTTCTCATATAAAATATAAATTAGCAAGACATCTCTGTCTTGTTTACTCGTTTACTTGTTTACTTGTTCACTTGTTCACTTGTTCACTTGTTTACTTCGTGATTTTCGGCTGCGCTCGGCATAGCTCGAACAAGTTCGGCTTTGCACTCGCTTGCACGAAAATCTCCTTGTTTACTAAAATCGTTATTTTTTGTGTAAAATGCGGATAATGCCTCCGCACCCTTATTGGGCGGCGGCGAGAATATCGGCAAGTCCGTTGGCGGCCTGCTGCAGCGGCTTCGACACCATGCCTTTCATAAAGAAATTCACCTCTGCGCCAATCGTGACGCGCAACTTTGCCTCACCCTCGCCATGCGGCAGGAGCTGTATCCACACATTGACGGGAATGGGCGTACCTTCGCCGGCAAACTTGATGCACTTGGGTTCGTCGCGCTCGATGATGCGCAGCGTGATTTTCCCAAGTGGCGAGCCGATGGAGAGCGTGTCGCGGTCGAAGGTCATGGTTTGCAACTGCTCTTTGGCCTGCGCTATCTGCTCGGGCGTGAGTTGTGCCGCCATTTTCTCCTGCACGGCGGGGTCTTCGAGTTTCTCGCGCAAAGTTTCAAGGTTACGCAGGTCGGAATAGCGCGCATAAAGCGCATCAACGGGTTGGCTTACGTATTTAACGTCGCTTTCAAATTTTGTCATGGGTTAATTGCGTTTTGTTTTCAATGAAATATATCCGTAGCGGGTCACTACGAGGAAGCAAATAAGCGGCAGAGCAAACGATACGTTTACTGCCGGGTGGTTGAGGATTGTGCCGAGGTCTATCACAGCGCCTTGCAGCGGCGGCATGAGTGCGCCGCCCACGATGGCCATTACCAAAAAGGCTGCACCGAGGGCCGTGTCTTGGGCATCAACATCTTCGAGGGCTATGCCGTAGATGGTGGGGAACATGAGCGACATGAACGCGCTGATGGCTACGAGGCAATACAGACCGGCGATACCGTCGATCAATATGGTGCCGAGCGTGCACAGCGATGCGCCGATGCCGAATATCATGAGCAGGCGGCGCGGATTGACGCGGCGCATCAGCCCCGTGGCCACGAAGCGGCCGCAGAGGGCGAGGCTCATGGCGAAGATGTTATAGTTTTGCGCCGTGGCCTTGTTGATGCCGAGGCGGTCGGCATATTGAATGATGAACGTCCACACCATGATTTGCGCCGCTACATAAAACATCTGCGCCAGCACGCCCTCGCGGTAGTGGCAGTTGTGCCAGAGGCGGCGCAGCGAATGAGAGGCGGGGGCAGACGCTCCTTGCTCACCCGTGCCGGCAATGGCGGGCATCTTCTTGAGCGCAACGATGAGGAAGACTATCAGCACCACGATGCCGAGTGCCACGTAAGGGTCGCGGATTACGGCTTTCACCTGCTTCGTTGCGGCGGTCAGACCACAGCGCGGGCAGCACGATGAGCGAGGCGACGGCCATGCCCGAAAGCGAGCCTACGGGATTGAAAGCCTGAGCAAGATTGAGGCGGCGCGTGGAGGTTTCTTTGCTGCCGAGCGAAAGGATAAAGGGGTTGGCGGTCGTTTCGAGGAAAGCAAGACCGAAAGTGAGGATATAGAGCGAGAAGCAGAAGAACGTGAAGTTCTGATACTCGGCGGCGGGGATAAAGAGGAACGCCCCCGTGGCGTAAAGTCCGAGCCCCAGCAGTATGCCGCTCTTGTAGTTGTAACGCCTGATGAAGAGTGCGGCGGGTATGGCCATTGTGGCGTAGCCGCCGTAGAAGGCAAACTGTATCATCGAGGCCTTGGCGGCCGAGAGTTCCATGACTGTCTGGAACGCCGCCACCATCGGGTTGGTGATGTCGTTGGCAAAGCCCCAAAGGGCAAAGAGCGTGGTGACGATGACGAATGTGGCGAGGTACTTTTTCTCGACAAGTTTCTGTTTCATGAGCGATATGCCTTAAGGTGAAATTTTATTCATATAAATAAAACATGCGTTCCATCAGTTGCCATTTCTCAGCCGAAGAAAGGCCCTGCTTCACGAGTTGAAACTCTGCCATATAGTCTTCCCACTCGGCTTGGCGCGGCAGTGTGGCGAGACGTGCCATTGCCGTGTCCCAATCGAAGTCAAGCGGCGTTTCCACAATCATAAAGAGGCGCGTGCCGAGGATATAGAGCTCCATTTCGAGGATTCCCACTTGGCGTATGCCGTCGAGGATTTCGCGCCAAGCGTGCTCGCGGCTGTGGCGGCGGCGGTACTCGATATTCTTTGACGCGATAGCCAGTCTGAGGTGTTTCGTGCATGATTTATAGTTTGCTTTTATATTTTTGGTTGCGGCTATTAGGTTTGTCTGGCTCTGTCATTTCAAGCGCGTATTCAAGCAGAGGCTTTATGTATTTGTTTCTAAACTTTGAGCGGTTGGTATATCCAACATAATTCATAATTTGGGACATGCTTTTAGGCTCTACACAATATTCTATAATTCTTCTTTCCAGCGTTTTTTCTTGGTCCCTATCTTGGTCCCTATCTTGGTCCCTATCTTGGTCCCTATCTTGGTCCCTAAAATCAGTTTTTTGCAAATTTGAAGCACCGATAGGCAGCGTCAACACTATATAATCCGGGTGTGCTTCTTCTACAATTGTCGGTGTGTCCCAACCTAAATATTTCCAGCCTGCCATAATTTTGTCGACTCCGCTGCCAGCTTTCTCTGCCCGTCCAAGCATCATAAACATTTTCTGCAAGGTTGTGTTTCTACAAATACTTTTACCTCCTTTGAAGTATTGTTGTCTGGAGACGAGCATCATACCCGGATTGGAAAATCTCAATTCATTTTCATTGCGGCTTATAATTATATTGCCTTG
>SFPF01000084.1 GCA_004552155.1 Bacteroidales bacterium | reverse complement strand
GTCTATCCTCACCCCGTCGTGCTCCTCTATTCCCTTTGTAGCCTTAGCCAGGAACGATGCGAAGTCGACGAAGCAGTCGCCCTCCTTGGTGCACACGTGGATGAATAAGAAAGGTTTTGTGCTGATGCGATGCCCGCGAGCAGGGCAAAGACGAGCAGGAGGGTGTTTTTCATCTTCATAGAAAGATAAGATGTGGTGCACAGCATCGGCTCCATATACTGTGCTTGTGCGTATGGGTAACCTGTATTAAAAAAGCGAGAGCCTGACGCAGGCAAAGTTAAGCTATTTTTCCCATTTTGTATAATTATCCTATAACAAAGCGGGCTTGCGGCATGTTTCTTATAGTGCGATTTTCTTTTGAAAATGTCCGAAAAAACGCCGCATGGTTTTATGGAAACAGCGAAAATCGCCCCATAATTCACCTCTCAGAAGGCAGAATTATCAAGTTTCTGCCTTTTTAATTCAAAAAAAAAGGGCAATTTGTTTGTGATGTAAAATATTTGCCTTATCTTTGCACTCGCAAAACGGAAAGATATCTATTTGCAACCCCTTTTGGTGCGTTAGTTCAGCTGGTTAGAATACATGCCTGTCACGCATGGGGTCACGGGTTCGAGTCCCGTACGCACCGCAACATTTTCCAAAATCAGTTAGCAGAATTCCATTTCGGGGTTCTGCTTTTTTTGTACCCATAAAATAGCAGCGCCGCGCCCGCAAAAAATAGATAATGTCTGCCCTTTTTATTAAAAAACCAATAGTAAAAGAGCACTTTCAAGCGGGAAAAGCGTATTTTTGCAAAAAGAAGACGCTTGTTCGTTTTTTGGGCGTCTACCCGTCTACCCAATAATAAAAATATGCCAGAGGAAACACTCACGCCGATGATGAAGCAGTTTTATGACCTCAAGGCCAAAAACCCTGATGCCATTCTGCTGTTTCGCTGCGGCGACTTTTACGAAACATATGCTTCCGACGCCGTGACGGCTGCCGGAGTGCTGGGCATCACGCTCACGCGGCGCAACAACAAGGGCAGCGGGCCTGCAACGGAGATGGCGGGCTTTCCCTTCCACGCGCTCGACACTTATCTGCCGCGCCTTATCCGCGCAGGTTTCCGCGTGGCCATCTGCGACCAGCTGGAAGACCCGAAGCTCACGAAGAAACTCGTGAAGCGCGGCATCACGGAACTCGTGACGCCAGGCGTGGCAATGGCGGACAACGTGCTCAACGCGAAAGAAAACAATTTCCTCTGTGCCATTCACTTCGGCGCGGCGGCCGTGGGTATGTCGCTGCTCGACATCTCAACGGGCGAGTTTCTCGTGGCAGAGGGGCGGGCGGAATATATCGACAAGCTCCTGAGCGGCTTTGCGCCGAAAGAGGTGCTGGTGCAGCGCGGCAGCAAGGCCCGCTTCACGCAGATGTTCGGCACGCGCTTCTTTATCTTTGAGGTAGACGACTGGGCCTTCACGGGCAACACGCCGCGCGAGAAGCTGCTGAAGCATTTCGAGGTGAAAAATCTCAAAGGCTTCGGCGTGGAACACTTGAAAGATGCCACGGTGGCGGCAGGCGTTATCCTGTGCTACCTCGACATGACGCAGCACACGCACATCGGCCACATCACCTCCCTGCGCCGCATTGAGGAAGACCGCTACGTGCGCCTCGATAAGTTCACCGTTCGCAATCTTGAATTGGTCGAGCCGATGTGCGAGGGCGGCGCCTCGCTCTTCTCCGTTATCGACCGCACGCTCACGCCGATGGGCGCCAGGCTACTGCATCGCTGGGTGCTCTTTCCCTTGCGAGCGGTGGGCGACATCGTGCAGCGGCAAAACGGCGTGGAGCATTTCTTCCGCGAGCCGGAGTTTCGCGACCTCTGCGAAATGGAATTGCCGAAGGTGGGCGATATGGAGCGCATCGTGTCGAAAGTGGCCACGGGGCGCGTCAATCCGCGCGAGTTGCAGCAGCTGCGAGGTGCACTCGAAAGCACGGCCCTGCTGAAATATGCCTGCACGCATTCCGACGACCCCTCTATCAAGAAAATCGGCGAGCGGCTCAATCCGCTGCCAGAGTTGCGCGAGCGCATCAGCAAGACCCTCACCACCGACCCGCCCATACTAGTGGCGAAGGGCGGCGTGATCACTTCCGGCGTGAGCGAGGAACTGGACGAGTTGCGCAACATTTCTTCCTCCGGCAAGGACTATCTTCTGAAAATACAGCAGCGCGAAAGCGACGCTACGGGCATTCCGAGCCTGAAAATCGGATTTAACAACGTGTTCGGCTATTACATCGAGGTGCGCAATAACTATAAGGCGCAAGTGCCCGCCGATTGGGTGCGCAAGCAGACGCTCGCGCAGGCCGAACGCTACATCACGCAGGAACTGAAAGAATACGAGGAGAAGATTTTAGGGGCAGAGGACAAAATTCTTGCGCTCGAAACGGAACTCTATGCACAATTGCTGAATTACGTAGGCAGCTACATCGCTCCCTTGCAGGAAGATGCCGCCGCGCTTTCCACGCTCGACTGCCTGCAATCGCTCGCGGCCGTGGCCCGCGAACGGCGTTACGTGCGCCCGGCGGTGGACGAAAGCCTCGCCATCGACATTCGGCAGGGACGGCACCCCGTAATAGAAACGCTGATGCCGATTGGCGAGGAATATGTGGCAAACGACGTGATGCTCAACACCACGACGCAGCAAATCATCATCGTGACCGGCCCGAACATGGCAGGTAAGAGTGCCCTGCTCCGCCAAACGGCACTCATCACGCTCTTGGCGCAGATGGGCTCGTTTGTGCCTGCAGACAGCGCAACTATCGGCGTGGTGGACAAAATATTCACCCGCGTGGGGGCGAGCGACAATATCTCGCTCGGCGAGAGCACCTTTATGGTGGAGATGAACGAGGCGGCAAATATCATGAACAACCTGAGCGAGCGCAGCCTCGTACTCTTCGACGAACTCGGGCGCGGCACGTCGACCTACGACGGCATCTCCATAGCCTGGGCCATTGTGGAATATATCCACGAGAACCCGAGGGCCCACGCCCGCACGCTTTTTGCCACGCACTATCACGAGCTCAACGAAATGGAGCGCCTCTTCCCGCGCGTCAAGAACTGGAACGTCTCGGTGCGCGAGGTGAACAACCGCGTGGTGTTTCTGCGCAAATTGCAGCCGGGCGGTTCGGAGCACTCTTTCGGCATACATGTGGCCCGCCTCGCGGGTATGCCCACCTCAATCGTGAAGCGTGCCAACCAAATCCTGCACGACCTCGAAAGCGCGGGGGCGAAGGCGGGAAGCAACCTGCCCAAGGGAGAAAGCATCTCGCAGGTTGATACCACCACGGGCACGCAGCTGAGTTTCTTCCAGCTCGACGACCCCGTGCTCAAACAGATACGCGACGAGCTGCTGCACATCGACGTGAACAACCTCACGCCGCTCGAAGCCCTCAACAAGCTCAACGACATCAAGCGCATCCTTAAAGGATAAAGTTTACTTGTCTACTCGTCTACTTGTTTACTCGTTTACTTCGTGATTTTCGGCTGCGCTCGGCATAGCTCGAACAAGTTCGGATCTGCGCTCGCTTGCACGAAAATCTCCTCGTTTACTAAAAAACTCGTCTACTATATATATAATATTGTATATCCCTATGACCACAATTAAAGAAACTTGGAAAACGCTCGGCTATATCGACGAGCCTGTACCCGAAGGCATAGACCTCAAAGCCGAAATCCGCAAATTGTGCCAAGAAAAAAATGCCATAATCCTGGCACACTATTATACCGAAGGCGTTATTCAGGACATCGCCGACTTTATCGGCGACAGCCTCGCCCTAGCACGCAAGGCTGCCAAGACTGACGCGGACATCATCGTGATGTGCGGCGTGCACTTCATGGGCGAAACCAATAAAATTCTCTGTCCCGAAAAGAAAGTGCTCATTCCCGACCTCAACGCCACCTGCTCGCTGGCTGAAAGTTGTCCGGCAAAGGAGTTCGCCGAATTTGTGCACAGCCACCCCGACCATACGGTGATTTCCTACGTCAATACCTCCGCTGCCACAAAGGCGGTGACGGACGTTGTGGTCACTTCCGGCAACGCCAAGCAGATTGTGGAGAGTTTCCCGAAGGACGAGAAGATTATCTTCGGCCCCGACCGCAACCTCGGCGCATATATCAACAGCATCACGGGGCGCAACATGCTCCTCTGGGACGGCGCGTGCCACGTGCACGAACGCTTTTCGGTGGAAAAGCTCGTTGCGCTCAAGCAGCAATATCCCGAAGCTAAGGTGCTGGTTCACCCCGAGTGCAGGGGCCCGATTGTGAAACTGGCAGACGTGGTGGGGTCTACCGCCGCCTTGCTCAAATATGCCGTCACCGCCGACACGAAGACCTTCCTCGTGGTGACGGAAAGCGGCATCTTGCACGAAATGCAGAAGCAATGCCCCGACAAGCAGTTCATACCCGTGCCGCCCGACGACAGCACCTGCGGCTGCAACGAATGCAACTTCATGAAACTCGTGACGCTCAAGAAGGTCTACAACACCCTGCGCTACGAATGGCCCACAGTGGAAGTGCCTGCCGACATCGCCAAGGCAGCCGTGCGCCCCATCAACCATATGCTGCAACTCTCGGAGCAGCTCGGGCTGTAAGAGTCCGGCAAACAAGCAGACGAGTAAACAAGTAAGCATTCCTGCCTCGTCTTACCCTTTTACTTGTAAACCCGCCTACAAGATAATATCAATAGAAATCTATCCCTTATCCTTTACCATGAAGACACGCTTTTTCCTTTTGGCGACCCTGCTTTATATCTGCCAGGCCGCGAGTGCGGCCGTTTCCTCGCATGGAGCTGTGCGGCGGCACGAGCAGTTTCGCGAAGAAATTTACCATACGTCTGGACTCGAAAGCTTCGGCAGAGGTTGAGGCTGTGGTGAGCCGTTTTTCCCATGAGTTTTGCACCGCCACGGCCATGGACGTGCAGCGCACGAAGAAGAGTTCCGCTACGATGACGCTCTCGCTCGATGCAGCCTTGGCAAGCGAGGCATATACGCTCGAGGTGGCGGGCGGCAAGGTGCGCATCTCGGCCGCACAGCCTGCCGGTTTCTTCTATGCCCTTCAAACTTTCAAGCAGCTGTTTCCCCGCTCCGTCATGGCAGGGCAGCCCTGCATGGACATCAAAACGGTTTGGACCGTCCCCAACGTGCGCATCAGCGATGCCCCACGCTTTGCCTGGCGCGGCTTCATGCTCGATGAGGGCCGCCATTTCTATGGTAAGGAAGCCATAAAGCGCGTGCTCGACTTGATGTCGGTTTATAAAATGAACCGCTTCCACTGGCACCTGACCGAAGATCAAGGCTGGCGCATAGAGATAAAGAAATATCCGCGCCTCACGGAAGTGGGCGCATGGCGCAACAGCAAGGTGCTCGGCTGGGGCGACGTTAAGCCCGACGGGCAGCGTTACGGCGGCTTTTATACGCACGAAGATGTCAAGGAGATAGTGGCTTATGCCGCCGCGCGTTTCATTGGCCGTGGCGGCCTATCCCGAATTTCTTGCCTGCGACCCCGAGCAGCCGCACGAGGTGTGGCTGTGGCAGGGCGTTTCGGCCGACGTGATCAATGTGGCGGAGCCGCGCGCCGTGCAGTTTGCCTGCGACGTGATTGACGAGCTCGCCGCGCTTTTCCCCTTCGGCTACATTCATCTCGGCGGCGACGAATGTCCCACGGACAAGTGGGAGCGCAACGCGCTGTGCCAGGCGCGTCTGAAAGAGATAGGCTCTGAGAAGTATCGCGACCTACAAATCGACTTTTATCATAAATTGCAGCAGCACATCGCCCGGCAGCCGCTGGAAAAGCAGCGCAAGCTGATTTTCTGGAACGAAGTGTTGCACGGCAACACGCAGCCGCTTGGCAAGGACATCGCCATAATGGCTTGGATTGGCGCGGACGGCGCGGCACGCGATGCCGCAGGGCGCGGGTTCAACACAATCCTTTCGCCGCAAATTCCCTATTACATCAACCGCCGCCAGTCGCCGCTCGCCACGGAACCGCGCTCGCAGGGCCACGGCACGGAGACCGTAGAGGCGGTATATAATTATGTGCCCGCCAAAGATGTGCCTGCCGATTTGCAAGCAAAATATCTCGGCGTGCAGGCCAATTTCTGGACAGAATGGGTAGAGGATGCGGCAACGGTGGAGTATCTGATGCTGCCGCGCCTCGCCGCCGTGGCCGAAGCGGGCTGGACGCCGCAGCCGCGCCGCTCCTATCCCGATTTCCGCAATCGCCTGCAAGGCGAAGCAGAGCTTTACGAACTGATGGGCGTAAGCTATGGCAAGCATGTTTTTGAGTAAACAAGTAAACGAGTAAACAAGTAAACGAGACAAGTTTCTCGTATAGAACAATTACCAAGACATTTCTATCTCGTCTACTCGTTTACTTGTAAACTCGTCTACTAAAAATGAAATCCTTAAATCCCATACGATGCAAAAAGACGTAGTTTTAGAAAAGAAGAAGAGCCGTAGCCCGATAACGTGGGTGCCGACGGCGTATTTTGCCATGGGGCTGCCTTTTGTGGTGCTCAATATGGTGACCGTCCTGATGTTTGAAGGCTTGGGCGTGGACAAGACGCTCATCACGTTCTGGACATCGCTTATCCTCCTGCCCTACACGCTCAAACCGCTATGGAGCCCGTTCCTCGAATTGTTCAAGACCAAGAAGTTTTGGGTGGTGCTCACGCAAATGGTCTCGGGCGTCACCTTCGGGCTGGTGGCGTTCTCCCTGGGCTTGCCCAATTTCTTCACCATTGCCATCGCCCTCCTCGCCGTCATCGGTTTCAGCGGTGCCACGCACGACATCGCCTGCGACGGCGTGTATATGAGCGAGCTGGACGAAGGGCAGCAGGCGGCCTATATCGGCTGGCAGGGCGCATTCTATAATATTGCCAAAATCGTGGCGACGGGCGGTTTGGTGTTCTGCGCGGGCAAACTCATCAAGCATTTCGTGGCGGGCGGACAGAGCGAGTTCACCGCCAACCAGTACGCCTGGACCATCATCATCGCCGCGCTCGGCGCAATCATGGTGCTGCTCAGTCTGTACCACTCCCTCATGCTGCCCGGCTCCGCGCCGAGGCGTTGCGTCACGTCGGTGCGCCAAACGGCCATAGAGTCGTGGGACATGCTGGCAGACTTTTTCAGAAAGAAACACATCGTCTACTACATCTTCTTCATCATTCTCTACCGCTTTGCCGAAGGCTTCGTGATGAAAATAGTGCCGCTCTTTCTCAAAGCCTCGCGTGCAGAAGGCGGCTTGGGCTTAGATGTCGACACCATCGGCCTTTTCTACGGCACTTATGGCGCGGCAGCCTTTGTGGGCGGTTCTATCCTGGCAGGCTATTTCATCAAGGCCATCGGCCTGCGCCGCGCCTTGTTCATTCTTTGCTGCGCCTTCAATATACCCTTCGTCATCTATACAATATTTTCCATCACCCAGCCCACCAATGAGTGGCTAATCTGTTCAGGCATCGTCTTCGAATATTTCGGCTACGGCTTCGGCTTCGTGGGGCTCACGCTCTATATGATGCAGCAGGTGGCTCCGGGCAAGAGCCAGATGGCGCACTACGCCTTTGCTTCGGGCATAATGAACTTAGGCGTGATGCTGCCGGGCATGATGAGCGGCTGGCTGTGCGAGCAGCTGGGCGTGTGGTTCGACAAGCCCGGAGGCTACGAGCCCTTCTTCATCTTCGTGCTCTTCGCCACCATTCCCTCCTTCCTCATCACATATTTCGCACCGTTCAAAGAAACCAACAACCAATAAATATCTAATATCATGCTTACACCCATACCTTGGCAGGAGCGTCCCGCCGGCTCCAAAGACATTATGTGGCGTTACACCGAAAACCCTGTTATCGGCCGCTACGACATTCCCTCTTCCAACAGCATCTTCAACAGCGCCGTAGTGCGCTTCGGCGACGGCTTTGCCGGCGTGTTCCGCTGCGACAACAAGCGCGTGCAAATGAATATCTTTGCCGGCTTCTCCAAAGACGGCATCCACTGGGACATCAACCACGAGCCGATAAAGTTCGTGCCCGGCAATACGGAGATGATCGACACTGGGTGACCTGGTGCAACGGCTACCATGGCCCCACCATCGGCATTGCCTATACGTTCGACTTCCAGACGTTCTATCAATGCGAAAATGCCTTCCTCCCCTTCAACCGCAACGGCGTGCTTTTCCCCGAAAAGATTAATGGCAAATACGCCATGCTGTCGCGTCCGAGCGACAGCGGCCACACGCCTTTCGGCGACATTTACATCAGCTTCAGCCCCGACATGAAGTATTGGGGCGAACACCGCAGCGTGATGAAGACCGTGCCCTTTGAGCAGAGCGCATGGCAGTGCCTCAAAATCGGCGCGGGCACCGTGCCTATCCGCACCGACGAGGGTTGGTTGATGTTCTACCACGGCGTGATCCAGACGTGCAATGGCTTCCGCTACTCTATGGGTGCCGTCCTGCTCGACCTTGCCGACCCCACCAAGGTGCTGCACCGCTCCATGGAATACCTTCTCGCGCCCGCAGCTCCCTATGAACTTTGCGGTGATGTGCCCAACGTGGTGTTTCCCTGCGCTGCCCTGCACGAGGGCGACCGCGTGGCCGTTTACTACGGCGCGGCAGATACCTGCGTAGGCATGGCGTTTGGTCATATCTCCGAAATCATTGAGTTTTTGAAAAAGCAGTAATTAAAAGTAGGGGCGTATTGCAAAACGCCCGCCCTTTGCGCCGAAAGGCAATCATTAACCGGGCGCTGTGCAAAACGCCCCTACTTGATTTCTATTTTATGAGAAAATTCAGCCTTTCCCTTTTTGCAGCCTTGCTTTCCCTGTCGTGCTGCTTTGCCGAGAAGAGGCCGGTGGACTATGTCAACCCCTTCATCGGCACCACCAACTTCGGCACCTGCAATCCCGGCGCGGTTTGCCCGAGCGGCATGATGAGCGTCGTGCCGTTCAACGTGATGGGCTCCGACCAAAACAAATACGACAAGGACAGCCGCTGGTGGAGCACGCCTTACGAATTCCACAACGTGTTCTTCACGGGCTATTCCCATGTGAACCTCAGCGGCGTGGGCTGCCCCGACCTCGGTTCGCTGCTCGTGATGCCCACTGTGGCCGATACGCTCTGCGTGGATTTCCGCCAATACGGTTCCGTCTACACTGCCGAGCAGGCGCGCCCTGGCTATTACACTAATACCCTCACGCGCTACGGCGTGAAAACGGAGGTCACCGCCACGCCGCGCTGCGCCGTCCACCGCTACACCTTCCCCGGCGGACGTTCGCACATCTTGCTCAACCTCGGCGAGGGACTTACCAACGAAACGGGTGCCACGCTGCGCCGCACCGCGCCGAACGAGGTGGTCGGCACCAAACTCCTCGGCACGTTCTGCTACGATGCGCAGCAGAATGGGACCCCGATGACAATAAATATAAACTCTATACGCGCTACGCCAAAGACCTCTCGGGCGACGACATCGGCGCATGGTTCAGTTTCGATGCCGCAACGGGCGAACAGGTTGAGGTGCGCCTGGGCGTATCATTCGTCAGCATCGAAGGAGCGCGGCGCAATCTCGAAGCCGAACTTTCGGGCAAGACCTTTGACCAAGTCCGCGCCGAGGCTGAGGAAAAATGGAACGCCGACCTTTCGCGCATACTCGTAGAGGGTGGCACGGAGGAAGAAAAGACCGTGTTCTACACTGCGCTCTATCATCTGCTCCTCCACCCCAACATCTTGCAGGACACCGACGGACGCTACCCCCTGATGGAGGGCGACGGCATCGCTGCGGGGCACAACCGCTACACCGTGTTCTCCCTCTGGGACACCTACCGCAACGTCCACCAGCTGCTCTCGCTCGTTTATCCCGAGCGGCAGGCCGACATGCTGCGCTCTATGGCGGGCATGGCTAAGGAGTGGGGTTGGCTGCCGAAATGGGAACTTTACGGACGCGAAACGTTCACGATGGAAGGCGACCCCGCCATTCCCGTCCTTGCAGACAGTTATCTCAAAGGCCTGCGCGATTTCGACGTTGAGGCCGCCTACGCCGCCGCCCGCCGCAGTGCCCTCACACCAGGCAAGGACAATCCCATGCGTCCCGACAACGACGACTATATGCGCCTCGGCTACGTGCCGCTCAAGAGCGAGTTCGACAACTCCGTGAGCCACGCTCTCGAATACTATGTGGCCGATAACGCCCTCGCCCTTTGGGCAGAAGCCTTGGGCAAGGCCGATGATGCCCGGCTCTTCCGCCAACGTGCCCTCGGCTGGCGCAAATACTTCAGTGCCGAATACGGCACGCTCCGTCCCCTGCTGCCCGACGGCTCCTTCCTCGCGCCTTTCAACCCCCGCCAGGGTGAGAACTTCGAGCCGAGCCCCGGAAAAAATTCACCGCCAACTTGCAAGCCATTTTCGACAAGGGGCTTTACGACCCCGCCAACGAGCCCGACATTGCCTATCCCTATCTCTTCTCGCGTATCAAAGGCGAGGCATGGCGCACGCAGGACCTCACGCGCAGCCTGCTCCGCAAACATTTCACCACGCAGCCCGACGGCATTCCCGGCAACGACGACACGGGCACCATGTCGGCATGGGCCGTATTCTCGATGATAGGTTTCTATCCCGACGTGCCGGGCGACCCGTCCTACACGCTCACCGCCCCCGTGTTTTCCCGCGTCACCCTGCGCCTCGACCCCGCCCTTTGCGGCGGCAGGGAGCAACTCGTCATCACCGCCCCCGGCGCCTCTTGGACCGACACGCGCCACATTTCCGCCGTGCGCCTCGGCGGCAAGCCCCACAAGGGTTTCCGCCTCACCCACAAGCAACTCACGGAGGCGGGCACGCTGGAGTATGAACTGTCGGACAAATGAATAGTTGAAGAGGGAGCGTAGCGGGCTACGTGACCGATGAGACTTACGATTTAGACCGAAAAGAAAACAAAAGATGACAAAACGTCAACCCAACATTATTGCAATTTTTTACGGTGGGAATTTATAGAACCCGCCATATATATTATTTATAAAAACCTAAGACGCTATGAACAAAAAACTAATCCTTCTCCTTATCCTGCTCACAGCGGGGCTTTCGATGCCAGCGCAGATTTCTTCCCTTGAAGAACTTTCCGACGACAAGGCCCTTCCAGCAGTTGGATGATAGTAAACTTCCGGGGCAAATGGTACGTTTACAACATAGGGGCAGAGAAGTTCCTTGCCGTGGGCCATACCCCCAACAACCCCTCTACGGCCTCTGCAAAGATGCAGGCCAAGCCCGTTGCCGTGGAGTTTGCCAAAAACGGCGAAGGCTTCACCCTCTGCTCCTATCCCGGTAACCTCCACTACCTTTGCGCCGCGCCGCAGCTGCCCTATCCCGTCAGCATTTGGAACGCCGCCGACAATGGCTCTACATGGGTCATCTCCGAGAATGAAAACGTACAGCCCGACAGCGCCGCTTGCTTCGCCAAACTCGAAGAGGCTTTCCCCGAGCAGGTTGCCCTCAGTATCGACACCCGCCACGGCTACATTTGGAGCAGCGCAGAAGGTGGTGCCATGCCCAATAGCACTGACAAGGGGCGCGACTTCACTTTCTATGCCACCTCGCAGGCTGGTTGGCATTGCCCCGAAGGGCTGCTTGTGCGCTGCGGCGAAAATGAGTGGAAAAAGGAAGTCCTTCCTTGGGCCAACGTTACAGAAATAACGATTGCCGGCGAATACATTACTGACTCCGTATTTATTTCCGGCGAATGGCAGCGCGACGACACCAACGAGGCGGCCCGCGTGCTGGTGTTCAGCGATGAGTTCGACGGCACAGGCGAGCCTTCCAGCGAATGGTGGAAGCGTACGGAACGCCAGGGGGCTACCTGGAACCGCTGGTGCTCCGACTCTCCTCTTGTCGTCTACTGCGCCGACGGCGCATTGCATTGCCTCGCTATCCCCAACCCTGACACGGAGACCGACCCCGCCGAAATGCTCACGGGCGGCATCAAGACGCAGGGCAAGTTCGACTTCAAGTGGGGCAGGGCAGAGGCGCGCATCAAGACCACCCAGCACATTGGCAACTTCCCCGCCTTCTGGATGATGCCCACCGACAACAGCCTCGGCTGGCCCAACAATGGTGAAATAGACATCTGGGAAACTATCGATACGGAAGACCGCGCCTATGGCACTGTCCACACCAACTGGACCTATAACCTGAAAAAAGGTGGCAATAGCCGCTATATGGAAGGCTTGGACTACGATTATTGGCACATCTTTGCCGTGGAATGGGACCCCACGTCCATCACTTGGTATGTTGACGGCAAGAAGATGTGGAGCTATCTCAAGAGCACCAAACAGAGCGAACTTGAAGATGGGCAGTGGCCCTTCGATGCCCCCTTCTATCTCATTCTCAATCAGAGCGTGGGCAGCGGCGCGTGGGCCAAGCCTGCCGACACGAGTTTCACTTACGAGACGCAGTTTGACTGGGTGCGCGTTTACCAAAAGCAGGAAGACATCGACACAGGCATCCATGAAATCCATCATGCCGGCGCGTCGGCCGCTTCAGCCGCTTCCGCTTGCTACGACCTCAGCGGCAGACTTTTGCCCCGCGCTCCCAAGCAAGGCGTATTCATTCAGAACGGCAAACTGGTCATGAGATAATCCACAGGAACATGAGCATGTTGTTCCTCTAATTGCATACTTTAGGCCTTTTTCTCGAAGGCATTGAGGAATTTTAAAAGAGCAATAAAGATGGAGCGAGGGACACGCTTTGGCGGCGTGCTTCCCTCGCTTTGCATGTATCTTATATGCAAAGCGCAAAAAATGAGCGGTTTTGTTTTGTTACTTATATGAAAGTTAGTAACTTTGCGCCGCAATTTTGCAAAATAACCCAAACTATTTATCACTGAGTATGATGAACAAGTACGAGACCGTTTTCATTATGACTCCCGTTTTGTCTGACCAACAGATGAAGGAAACGGTCGAAAAGTTCAAAGGCATTCTCACCGCCCAGGGCGCAGAGATTGTCAATGAAGAGAGTTGGGGCCTGAAAAAGATGGCTTACCCGATTCAGAAAAAGTCCACCGGCTTCTATGAGCTGATTGAGTTCAACGCCACGCCTGAAACGGTTGCGAAACTCGAAACCGGCTACCGCCGCGACGAGCGCATTATCCGTTACATCACCGTGAAACTTGACAAGTATGCTGCCGCATACGCTGAAAAACGTCGTAACAAATTTAAGAAGGAGGACTAAACAATGGCACAAGCACAATCCGAAATCCGTTATCTCACCCCGCCCTCTGTGGACGTGAAGAAAAAGAAATACTGCCGCTTCAAGAAGAGCGGTATCAAGTATATCGACTACAAAGATCCCGACTTCCTCAAAAAGTTCCTCAATGAGCAGGGCCGCATTCTGCCCCGCCGCATCACGGGAACTTCGCTGAAATATCAGCGTCGTGTAGCACAGGCCGTTAAGCGTGCTCGCCACTTGGCCCTGCTTCCCTTCGTGACCGATAACATGTCGAAATAATAAAGAGGAGGATACGAATATATGGAACTCATTCTCAAAGAAAACGTAATCGGCCTCGGATATAAGGACGATATCGTAAACGTTAAGTCGGGCTACGGCCGCAACTATCTTATCCCCACGGGCAAGGCTGTCATCGCCTCTGAGTCGGCAAAGAAAATGCTCGCCGAAGAACTCAAGCAGCGCGCTCACAAGATTGCCAAAATCAAGGCTGACGCTCAGGCCGTTGCCGATAAGCTCGCCACGATCGAACCTATTGTTATCGCCACGAAGGTGAGCAAGAGCGGCTCGATCTATGGTTCTGTAAACAACCTGCACATCGCCGAAGAACTGGCTAAGCGCGGCTTCGAAATCGACCGCAAGATCATTGCCGTTAAGGACGTGAAGGAAGTAGGTTCTTACACCGCCGTGGTGAAGCTCCACAAGGAAATCAGCGTGGAAATTCCTTTCACCGTGATTGCCGAAGGCGAAGAAGCTCCCGCTCCCGCAGCCGAAGCTCCCGCTGAAACGCCCGCAGAAGAACAGGCTGAGGCATAATTGCATTTTTGTCTGACGACAGATAAATCATGATAAGAGGCTGTGCCGAGAAAGGCGCAGCCTCTGCTTTTTCTTCATACTATACACCCCTCCAATGCGCTATTTCATCTTCTTTGCCTACGACGGCACGAACTACCACGGCTGGCAAGCGCAGCCCAACGCCGCCAGCGTGCAGCAGCAGCTCGATCGTGCGCTGTCGCTATTGCTCCGCAGCAAGATAGAAACGCTGGGCGCGGGACGCACCGATGCGGGCGTGCACGCTGCCTACATGGCGGCGCACTTCGGCGCACGTACCATTATTATATATATACCGAAAAAAATCCTTTCCGCCGCCACTACGCCGCACGCTTTCCCTTTTCGCTCGACTTCGAGCGCATGAACCGTGCCGCCGAACTGCTATTGCAGACGAGCGACTTCACGAGTTTCAGCAAACTGCATACGGATGCAAAGACGAATATCTGCCGCGTCACAAAAGCCCGCTGGGAAGAAACGGAACCGGGGCTGTGGCGATTTGAAATCACGGCCGACCGCTTCCTGCGCAACATGGTACGCGCCGTGGTCGGTACGCTCATTGACGTGGGGCGCGGCCGCATCTCCGAAAAAGATTTTGCCGATATCATCGCGCAGAAAAACCGTTGCGCGGCAGGTGAGTCGGTGCCGGGCAATGCCTTATCGCTGGTAAACATTGTGTATCCGCAGGAGTTGTTTTTGACAGATTGACAGCATTAATATAAAACGCTATGTGGCTCGCCTTTTCCTTTCTTTCCGCCGCCCTGCTCGGTTGCTACGACGTGTGCAAGAAGCACGCCTTGCGCGGCAACGCTGTAATCCCCGTGCTCTGCATCAACACGTGTATCTGCTGCGCCCTGTTCCTGCCCGGTATCGCTGGCTCCGCAATGGGTGCGATAGGCGAGAGCAGTGCGTACTATATTCCCGGCGGCACGCCGGCGGCGCACGCGTTCGTGGTGCTCAAAAGTTGCATTGTGCTCTCCTCGTGGCTATGCGGCTACTTCGCCATAAAGCAGTTGCCACTCACGATTGTGGGGCCGATCAACGCTACGCGCCCCGTGCTGACGCTGCTCGGCGCGATGCTCATCTACGGCGAGCGGCTCAACTCCTGGCAATGGGCGGGCGTGCTGCTGGCCATCACGTCGTTCTATTTGCTTTCGCGCAGTGGCAAGCGCGAGGGCATCAGCTTTGCCCGCAACCGCCACATCTTGCTCCTCGTTGCCGCCGCCCTCTTGGGCGCAATCAGCGGTCTGTACGACAAATACCTGCTTGCGCCCGAAGCGTCGGGCGGCGCGGGGCTCGACCGCATGTTCGTGCAGGGGTGGTACAATCTTTATCAGGCCGTCATGATGACGGCGGTGCTACTCGTCCTATGGCTGCCCGCCCGCCGGCGCGGCGAGGCGCAGCCCTTTTCGTGGAAGTGGAGCATTGTGCTAATTTCCCTTTTTCTCACCGCTGCCGACCTTGCCTATTTCTATGCTTTGAGCCATCCCGACGCCATGATTTCCGTGGTGTCGATGGTGCGGCGCGGCAGCGTGCTCGTGTCGTTCTGCGTGGGCGCATGGCTCTTCCGCGAGAAGAACCTGCGCGCCAAGGCCTTCGACCTCTTGCTCGTGCTGCTGAGTATGGTGTGCCTGTTTATTGGAGGGAGATAAAACAACGCTGAGGCGTTGACAGATACAATAAAAAAGAGAGAGAATTTCCTAATTCTCTCTCTTTTGCAATTTGTCGGGGTGACTGGATTCGAACCAGCGACCACACGCCCCCCAGACGCGTACTCTAACCGGGCTGAGCTACACCCCGAATATCGCATAACGCGATATCGAATTGCGAGTGCAAAAGTAGGGCTTTATTTTCGGGTGGCAAAGTCTAACGCGCTTTTTTTGCTATGAAACGCGATATTTTTATGAAAAATGCCGTTTGAAAGCTTTGCCGCGCCCCTTTTTAGCAAGTGCCGGCACCCGCAGAGGGGGGTACCGGCACTTGTCAACGCATGCGATGCTGATACATCGCAGTTATAGAATTTACAAAATCTTATTCCTTGTGCGCCTCCACCCATTTGCGGGCATTCACAAAGGCTTCCATCCACGGCGTCACGTCCTCGCTGCGGCGTGCGGCAGGATAGTAGGGATTTTGCCAGGGATAGAAGGCACGCTCCAAGTGGGGCATCATGGCGAGATGGCGACCGTCGGGACTGGCAATGCCTGCCACGGCGTAGTCGCTGCCGTTGGGGTTGGCGGGATAGGCATCGTAGGCATATTTCAGCACCACGTTGTAGGCACTTTCAGGCAGTGGCAGACTGAACTTGCCCTCGCCGTGCGCCACCCAGATGCCGAGCGTGTCGCCGCTCAGCGAACCGAACATCACGCTCTCGTTTTGCGGCACCTGTACGCCTACAAACGCGCTCTCAAACTTGTGGGAGTCGTTGTGGAGCATTCGGGCACGCTCCGTGTGGTCGGGATTGATGAGCCCCAGTTCTATCATCAGCTGGCAACCGTTGCATACGCCGAGCGAGAGCGTGTCGCGACGCGCATAGAAGCGGTCGAGCGCAGCCTTTGCCTTGGGGTTGAAGAGGAAGGCGCCCGCCCAGCCTTTGGCGGAGCCGAGCACGTCGGAGTTGGAGAAGCCGCCGCAGAAGACGATCATGTTGATGTCGTCGAGCGTCTCGCGGCCGGTGATGAGGTCGGTCATCATCACGTCCTTCACGTCGAAGCCTGCGAGATAGAGTGCGTATGCCATTTCGCGCTCGCCGTTCGTACCCTTTTCGCGGATAATGGCGGTCGGGGTCGATGCCCAGTTGCGCGAAGGTGCCGGCAAAGGGTTTGCCGTCCAAGGAGTTGTGCTTGATGTCGAGGGTGAGGGGCTGCTGCTTATAGTTTTCAAAGCGCAGGCGGGCGCGGCCGTTCATGCTCTGCTTTTCATCGAGCTCGCAGGACGTGGCATACCACACGTCGCGCAGGTAGTCGATGAGGAACTGATAGGTCTTGCCGTCTTTCTCCACCATAATCTGGCGTTCTTCCGACGGGCGGCCGATGGCCATATATGCCACGCCGGCCTCGCCCATGATGTCCTCAAAAGTCTCTTTGTCCTTGTCGGCCACCTGTACCACCACGCCGGGATTTTCGGCAAAAAGCGCGTGGATGAGGTCGCTCGTGCCGAAGCCGTCGAGGTTGATGTCGAGACCGCCCTCTGTATTGGCGAAACACATTTCCAAAAGGCAGGTAATCAGGCCGCCGGCTGAGATGTCGTGGCCGGCGAGCACGAGGCCTTCCTTCACGAGTTGCTGCACGGCGTTGAACGCATCGCGGAAATATTCGGGGTTAGCCACGGTGGGCGCGGCGCTTCCCAGGTAGCCGAGGCTTTGGGCGAAAGCGGAGCCGCCGAGTCGCTGGCTGTCATAGGAGAAGTCGATGTGATAGAGCGTGGAAGCCATGCAGCCGGCGTTGATTACGGGACCAACGACGCGGCGCACGTCGCTCACCTCGCCGCCCGCGCTCACGATGACCGTGCCGGGCGACACCACCTTCGTGCCGTCGGGATATTTCTGTGTCATAGAGAGCGAGTCTTTGCCCGTAGGCACATTTACTTTCAGGGCGATGCAGAAGTCCGACAAGGCTTTCACGCCGGCATAGAGGCGTGCGTCCTCGCCCTTCTGCGCACGGCAGGGCCACATCCAGTTGGCCGAAAGGCTCACGCTGTCGAGGCCTTCTGCCAGCGGCGCCCACACGAGGTTGGTAAGGCTCTCTGCCACGGCAAGCACGGAACCTGCGGCGGGGTCGATAAGCCCTGCCTGCGGGGCGTGACCGATGGCTGTTGCGATGCCGCTGCGGCCGCGATAGTCAAGGGCCACTGCGCCGCAGTCTGCCAGGGGCAGTTGCAATTCGCCCTGTGTCTGCTGGAACGCCACCTTGCCCGTCACGCTGCGGTCCACCTTATTCGTGAGCCAGTCCTTGCAGGCCACGGCTTCGAGGCAAAGCACGTTGTTGATGTATTCGTCTAATTCCGTTACGGAGTATTTCACGTCCTCGTAGCGGCGTTCCACGGTTTCATCGGTCATCACCGTCTTAGGCGAATGCCCGAACATCTGCGCCACGTCGAGGTCGAAGGGACGCTGCCCGTCGGCCTGCACAAACGAGAAGTGCGCATCGCCGGTGGTCTCGCCCACCACGTACATCGGGGCGCGCTCGCGCTCGGCAATCTTGCGTACGTGGTCGAGGTGTTCCTCCTGAATGAGCAGCCCCATGCGCTCCTGGCTCTCGTTGGCAATGATTTCCTTGGCCGAGAGTGTGGGGTCGCCAATGGGCAATGCTGCCATGTCGATGCGGCCGCCGCATTCCTCCACGAGTTCCGAGAGGCAGTTCACGTGGCCTGCCGAACCGTGGTCGTGGATCGACACCACAGGGTTCACCTCCTCCTCGCAGAGGGCGCGGACGAGGTTGTTGGCACGCTTCTGCATCTCGGGATTAGCACGCTGCACGGCGTTGAGTTCGATGCCGCTCGAATAGCGTCCCGTCTCGACCGACGACACGGAGCCGCCGCCCAAGCCGATGCGATAGTTGTCGCCGCCTACCACCACAACCTTGTTGCCCTTCTGCGGCGTGCCTTTCAGGCAGTCGCGGCGCGTGCCGTAACCCACGCCGCCGGCCAGCATGATCACTTTGTCGTAGCCGTACTGCTCGCCGTTCTCCGTGTGCTCGAAGGTAAGCACGGAACCCGTGATGAGGGGCTGCCCGAACTTATTTCCGAAGTCCGACGCGCCGTTGGAGGCCTTGATGAGGATTTGCTCAGGCGTCTGGTAGAGCCAGGGGCGCGGGGCGAGGCTGTGGGCGGTCTGGGTGGACGATGAGGCGAGCGGGGAGCGGTACGAGGTCATGTAGACCGCCGTGCCGGCTATCGGCCACGAACCCACGCCGCCGCCCATGCGGTCGCGTATTTCGCCGCCCGTACCCGTGGACGCGCCGTTGAACGGTTCCACGGTGGTGGGGAAGTTGTGTGTTTCGGCCTTGATGGAAATCACGCTGTCGATGTCCGTCACAGCGAAGTAGTCGGACGTGGAGTGGTCCTTCGGAGCAAATTGCTCGATGCGCGGGCCTTCGGCAAACGCCACGTTATCCTTGTAGGCAGAGACTATCTTATGCGGATTTTCCTGCGTGGTTTTCTTAATCATCGCGAAGAGCGAGGAGGGCATCTCCTTACCATCGATGATGAACGAGCCGCCGAAAATTTTGTGGCGGCAGTGTTCGGAGTTGATTTGCGCGAAGCCAAATACCTCGGAGTCGGTGAGTTTCCGCCCGAGTTGCTGCTCCACGCCGTGGAGATACTCTATCTCGGCGGGCGAGAGGGCGAGGCCTTCCTGCTCGTTATAGGTTTCGAGGTCTTCGATGTAGATGATGGGCGCGGGCGTGTGGTGCACGGTGAAGATGTCCTGATCCAGCCCGTCGTAGAGGCGTTGCAGCATAGGGTCGCAGCAGTCGTCGCCAGCATTGTCGGGCACGGGGAAGAACTCCTCAATACGCGCAATGCCGCAGAGGTTCATGTTTTGAGTAATCTCCACGGCATTGGTGCTCCAAGGCGTTATCATTTCGCGTCGCGGGCCGGCGAAGCGTCCTGCGAGCGTTTCATGTTCAAGCAATTCGGCGTTGCCGTAAAGCCAGCACAATTTCTTGCTTTCTTCTTCCGAAAGCATGTGGTCCACCTGCGTGGCAATGATGCTGCCGGCGGGGGTGCGGAAAAACAAAATCTTCATAAGGGGAGACAAAAAGGCTGTTGTAGATATTATATGTGTGCAAAATTACGATTTTCATACGAGATAGTAAAATTTCACAGCGTTGCAACGCCCATTTGTAAGCACGGGCAAGCAATTTGCCCGCCAATATTTTTTCTAAGTCCGAAGAATTTTTCTCTAAATGCTTGAAATTTTTTTCTGTCCTATAAGAGAGTTTTTGTTACAAACTTTGTAACATGTATTACAAACTTGCTAACATGTGTTACAAACTTTGTAATATGCGTTACAAAGTTTGTAACAAACTTTTTCTGCGCAGAGAGTAGAAAATTTCTTAGGGAATCAGGAAAATTATCAGGCAGAAAAAGAAAAACATCAGCCTTGAAAGAAGAATTTGCCTGGAAATAATTATTGCGTTTACGTGCGCCGGCTATGACTGTGCCCAATATGAACTTGAATTCAGCTTTGAGATTGTCGGCTACGCTCGGCATAGCCCGACCAAATCTGGTCCTGCAATCGATTACACGAAATTTGCTTTGAAATGTTCGGCAGTGCCCAACTGGTCTCGCAGCCTTGATTGCGCTCGCTTGCACGAAAATTCAAACATTTGGCTTAACATAATAAATCAGTCTTTTCCCCCTTTCTCTTTTAACAAACGATGTCACCGCCATTTACGAATTGATTTTTTCCGATTGTTTCCCAATTTTAACCAGACTGTCATAATTTAATAATTATTAACCATGAGAATGGGGAGGTGTAAACGTGTTTTGGTAATTTTGCAAAAAAGCAATCGGCTATAAGTGTAAAGATTTTAAAACAAACCTACCTGTGAAACCTAGTA
>SFPF01000083.1 GCA_004552155.1 Bacteroidales bacterium | reverse complement strand
GCGGCGGTCCTGGGCGAGGGTGCAGAGGCGGTTGAGCAGGTTGAGGCGGAAAGCGGAATAGAGTTCCGTGAGCGTGCGGCACGCCGCCTTGTCGAGGCGCAGTATGCCCACGGAGGTGGCGGCGGTGAGCGTGAGACCGTAGCGCGGGTGCAGCCCGTAAAGACATTCGGGCTGGCAAAGCCACGGGGCGCGCAGCCACTCGCGCAGCACGTATGACTCGTCGGGCGCGGCGGCCGTGGCAATCGCCTCGCCTTCGAGCAGGCACACGAGGGCATCGGACGTCTCGCCGGCGATCACGATGTCACTGCCCGCAGGCAGGCTGCGCACGTCGAGCGGCACCTTGGCCGCCATGTCGAGAAAGTCGAGGCGGCTGAAACCCTGGAACAGGGGCAAGAGGAGGAGGCGGTTGGAAAAGTCGTGGTTCATGGGAAACGGATTTTGGATAAAAACCGGTAAAAACCAAATAATTGCGGCGGGCTGAAAGCCTATCACTGAGGCGAGCAGAAAGTTTTTCATTGTGGCGGGCTGAAAGCCCAAATGTTGCCCATAGCCCAGGGCAACGCCCTGGGTGAGCGGTGTGGATTGATGAAAGTGTTGCGCTCTGAAAGAGCAGCCTTCCTTATGAGGGGCAACGCCCCGCTGCATTGCGGGTTACGCGCTCGAGGCGCGTGGCATTTTTGCGTACGCAAAAATGCCGAATGTATTAATCGCTGCGTACGTTTCCCCAGGGCGTTGCCCTGGGCTATGGGCAACATTTGGGCTTTCAGCCCGCCACAATTATGGCAATGCGTTTGCCGCAAAGTTGAGGATTTGTTCGGGGCGGTCGATGAAGCATCGCGCACCCGTGGCGGCGAGTTCTTCCTTGGTGCGGAAGCCCCACGTGACGATAAGATAAGGCAGGCCGGCGGCGAGGGCGGTGGCATAGTCCACCTCGGAGTCGCCGATATATACCGCCTCGTCCTTGCTGCTGCCCAGCAATTCGAGGGCACGCAGCACGCTGTCGGGCGCGGGCTTGCGGCGCACGCCGGGGGCTTCGCCGATGGCCACGGGGATAAGGTTGCCGAAGTAGCGGAGGTTGAGGTCGGTGACGGCAGGCTGGAGTTTGTTGGACACAATCGCCACGCGCAGGCCGCGCCGCCGCAGTTCCTCCACCACGGCCGGTATGCCGGCGTAAGGCGCGGTGCGGTCGGCAGAATGGTCAAGGTAAAAGGCGCGGAAGGTTTGGAATATCTCTTCGCACACCTCCTCGCCGGGCTTCTCTATGCCCGCCGCAGCAACCGCCTCATCAATGGCACCGCCCACGAGGCGGCGCACGCCGTTGCCCAAAAGGCGGCGCACCGAGTCGAGGGGCAAGGCCGGCAGGGCGTAGCGCGTGAGGGCGTGGTTGACAGCGGCGGCGAGGTCGGGCAGGGTGTTAAGCAGCGTGCCGTCGAGGTCGAAAATGAAAGTTGTGTACATATTGTATGTTATGCTGGGCCTGTCAAATGTTTAGGACAAAAACATTCAAAACCGCTTGCTCCGTTTGAAGCCCAAGGGCACGCCGCAGGTCTTAACGCCGAGCATTAAAGCCTTGCGGCTTTCGCTCGCCCTTAATCCCTGCGGCTGCGGTCGGATTCCCGCCCGCTTCAAACGCCGCAAGCAAAAAACAGAAAAAAGTGAACGTTTACTTTTTCTCATAATTAGTAAAGAAGAGATGCTTTACTTTTTTCTGTTTTTTGCTTGTTCGGTGTGGGCGGGCGGGAACCGACCGCAGCCTTAGCAGATTAAGCACAAGGCAAAAGTCGGCAGACTTTTAGACTTGGCTTAATCGGATAAGGCGAGCGATAGCCCACACAGGACAAGCGGTTTTGACTGTTTTTGTTTCAAACACAGAACAAGGTATTTATTTTATTTATTCGCTTAATTCCATCCACCTTTCCATAGCCTCGTCGAGGCGTTGGTCGATTTGCGGCAGGCGGATGCTCTTTTCGGTGAGTTCTTGCACCGAGAGGAGGCCGGAGCAGAGGGCAGCCTCGATTTGCTTCTTCTCGTCTTCGAGCGCAGACATTTCAAGTTCGAGCGCGTCGAGTTCCTGCCGCTCCTTGTAAGAAAGGCGGCGCGGACGGTTGGCATTGCGCTCCGCGCGGGCAGGGTCGGCCTTGGCAGGCGCGGGCTTGGGGGCAGCCTGACGCTCGGCACGCTCGCGCTCCTCGCACTCGGCGGCAAACTCGCGGTACTGCGTGTAGTTGCCGGGGAAATCGTCGATCACGCCGTCGCCCTTAAACACCAGAAGATGATCCACCACCTTATCCATAAAGTAACGGTCGTGGCTCACCACGATGACGCAGCCGCGAAAGTCCTGCAAATACGTTTCGAGCACTTGCAGCGTGGGAATGTCGAGGTCGTTGGTCGGTTCGTCGAGAATAAGGAAGTTGGGATTTTTCATCAGCACCGTGCAGAGGTAGAGCCTGCGGCGCTCGCCGCCCGAGAGTTTGGCGATATAGTCCTGCTGGCGCGAGGGCGGGAAGAGAAAGTGCGTGAGAAACTGCATGGCGGAGAGTTGGCGGCCGCCGCCGAGGTCGATGGTCTCGGCAATGCGGCGCACGGCGTCGATGACCTTCATGCGGTCGTCGAAGGCCATGCCCTCCTGCGAGTAATAGCCGAAGCGCACCGTTTCGCCCACGACGAAGCGGCCCTCGTCGGGGCGTTCCAGCCCGAGGAGCATCTTCACAAAAGTAGACTTGCCCGTGCCGTTGCCGCCGATGATGCCCATCTTCTCGTAGCGCGAGAAGTTATAATAAAACTTGTCGAGGATAACCTTTCGGCCGCCCTCCGCCGCCGCGTCGGGGAAGGACTTGCTCACATATTCCGCCTCAAAAATCTTGCTGCCGATGTAGCCGCTCTTGATTTCGAGCCGCGCCTGCCGCTCCGTGCGCCGCGCCTGAAGGTCGCGCTCGAGTTGCGCGAAAGCCTCCTTGCGCGAACGCGCCTTAGTGCCGCGGGCACAGGGCATGCGGCGCATCCAGTCGAGTTCCTTGCGGTAAAGATTTTGCAACTTCTCGTGGTGGGCCTCGGCGGCGGTGAGGCTTTCGCCCTTCTTCTCCAAATAATAGGCATAGTTGCCGCGAAAGACCGAGAGTTGCTTGCCGTCGAGTTCGAGAATGGACGAACAGACGTTGTCGAGGAAGTAGCGGTCGTGGGTGACGAGGAGCAGGGCGCAGGAAGCGTGCTGCAAATACTTTTCGAGCCAGAGCGTCATGTTGAGGTCGAGATGGTTGGTAGGCCACCTGCCCGCCGGAAAGCGTGCCGATGGTTTGGTTGAGATTGCGTATATTGAGTTTAGAGAGAATCTGCGCCGCGCGCTGCTCGAAGTTCCAAGCATTGCGCTGCTCCATTTCCGTGATGAGCGCGTCGAGCCCCGCTTGCTCGGGCGAGGCGAGGCATTCCTCGTAGCGCCGAATGAGCGACGAGAGTTCGCCCGCCTCGTGGAAACAGGCCTCGGCGACGGTCATCGCGGGGTCGTAGTCGGGCGTTTGGCGGAGGAGGCCCATGCGCGTGCCGTTGCGCATGATGATGCTGCCCTCTTCGTAGTCCTCGCGCCCCGTAAGAATGTCGAGGAGCGTAGATTTGCCCGTGCCGTTGCGGGCGATGAGGGCCACCTTTTGCCCTTCGTGTATGGAGAAACTCACGTCGTCGAGCAATTCCAATGCGCCGAAGCGTTTGGTGAGATGCTGCACGTCAAGAAGTGGTGCCATATATATATAATATTGTGTGGTTGCTTAAAACACTAAATTGCTTTTAAGGGGATAAAAACCGGTAAAAACAACTTGTTCTTTGTGAAGCCCCTTGGGCTACGCCTTAGCGCATAAAGCCCGAGTCTGCGAGCCTATCGGCTCACGCCTCATGCCTTATGTGCTAAGGCTGCGGCCGGTACCCGTCCGCTTCACAAAGAACAAGGGAAAAACCAGAAAAAACCGCCTTGATGCCACAAGCCTGCTGCGAACCGCCGTGAGGGAATAAGGTCTCACGGGTTTTTAATGGTTTTTACCTTGCTGCGGGCGAAGCGACCGTGCTCGCACGGTCGTGCCGACAGACATTAAGGGCGAGACAAAAGCCCAGAGGCTTTTAGGCTCGGCGTTAATGCCTGCGGTAAACCCGACAGGGCTTCGCCCGCAGCAAGCTGTTTTATTTGGTTTTTATCCTCCTAAACAAGCCGAACAGGAGCGTTTTATCCAAGCCTTTCCCGCTTTTCCTATAAGATAGGCGCAAAATTACTGAAAAAAAGCAGCAAAGTTTTATTGTAAGAAAATTAATTTGTTTAATTTTGCGCCAAGAAAAAGGGGCGGAGCATCATTTGCTCCCTTAGAGAATAGCGATTTTTCTTTTCTTTCACAGGCTTAGAGCCATTGCTATTCGTACAGTTTTTGACAAAACCCCGCTTCCCAATCCCAACAAAAATCTTTTTAAGCCTTCACCCTGCATGCACCCAAAGCGGCTACCCGCTTCATGACGCATGGACTTAATGGAACTGAAACAATGCTGCATGCACGAGGGAAAGCAACAAGGAAAACGCTGCAAACGGCAAACCAGACTGACAAAGAAAGCCTCGTTTACGACATTCTCGACGCACAGGCGGAGCAAACCGCTGTGGCGGCTCCGGCAAAACGGCGCACGCGCATCGTGAAGAAAGAAGCCGACCACGTGTTTTCGGCCACGCAAAGCGGCGGCAGTGAACGCTTCGAGCAAGACCCGAATGCCAAGAAGAAACGCCCGCGCCTTTCTGTGGCAGAGCAGGCCATGCTGCGCGGCGACGCACCTGCGCCCGAGACCGAGCAACAGCCGGAGGCAAAGGAAGTACCCACCAAGAAGCGCAACGAAGACGCAATGCCCGACTTCCTCGCAGAACAAATGCAGGCAGGACAAAACAATAGCGATAACGACCTTGCAAACAGCGTGCTGGATTTGGAAGAGGTGCGCAAGGCGTTGAACCGCAACAAAATCGAACAGACACAGACCCCCGCGCCGGCAGCCGCCAAAACCGAGGGAGAAGAGAAAGAAAAGGACTTTATTATCCTGAAAGATATTCCCGCCCCTTACACCGACAGCGAACTGCAACAACTCTTCGCCCAGGCAGAGACGGGCAGAAACGCGTATGACTATCCCCAGACGCCGCGCTATGCCGAGCAGCCCGCTTTCATTAAGAAAGACGTCGAGCCAGAGCCGGAACAATATGCAGCCGCCAATCCCTACGAGCATCTGCTCAATGGCCGCGGCGTACTGGAAAACGCGCCCGAAGGCTTCGGCTTCCTGCGTTCATCGGACTACAATTATCTCCCCTCGCCCGACGACATCTATGGGTGGAAGGACAGGTGAGAATACCGAAAGAAGGCGACAAGTACTTCACGCTGCAAACCATCGACCGCATCAACGGCCTCGACCCGCAACTGGTGCGCGACCGCGTGGCGTTTGAACACCTCACGCCGCTCTTCCCCGAAGAGAAGTTCAAACTCTGCTCGGGCAAAGGCGACAGCACGTCGTGCCGCCTCGTGGACCTCTTCACGCCCATAGGCAAAGGACAGCGCGCCCTCATCGTGGCACAGCCCAAGACGGGTAAGACGATGCTCATGAAGGACATCGCCAACGCCATCGCCCGCAACCACCCCGATACCTATTTAATAATGCTGCTCATCGACGAGCGCCCTGAAGAAGTGACCGACATGGCACGCACGGTCAACGCGGAAGTCATCGCCTCCACCTTCGACGAGCCCGCCGCCCGCCACGTGAAAATTGCCAGCATCGTGCTCGAAAAAGCCAAGCGCATGGTAGAGTGTGGCCACGACGTAGTGATTTTCCTCGATTCCATAACGCGCCTCGCACGAGCCTACAACACCGTGGCGCCTGCCTCGGGCAAAGTGCTCTCGGGCGGCGTGGACGCAAACGCGCTGCAAAAGCCCAAACGCTTCTTCGGCGCGGCAAGAAACATCGAAGGCGGCGGATCGCTCACGATCATCGCTACCGCGCTCATCGACACGGGTTCAAAGATGGACGAAGTTATATTCGAGGAATTCAAGGGTACGGGCAACATGGAACTCCAACTCGACCGCACGCTCGCCAACAAGCGCATCTTCCCCGCTATCAACATCACCGCCTCATCAACCCGCCGCGACGACCTGCTCCTCTCCGAGCAAACCATTCGCCGCATGTGGGTGCTGCGCAACTATATTGCCGACATGACCCCCATAGAAGCAATGAACGACGTGAAAAAACGCGTGGAAGATACGCTCGATAACGAGGAATTTCTCGCTTCTATGAACGGGTAGCAAAGGAAATTAGTAACTTTGTGCGCAGCAAAGCGATATTTTTAAGAATCATGGCTCACAAAATCATAAGAAACTGGCACGTCGCTCCCGGCACGGCACCCACGGATTTCGATAAGCGCGTACTCGGTTTCCAAAACCGAGGAGAACTCGTGCCGAAAAGGGAACTCATCAAAACGCCCGAGCAAATAGAAGGCATTCGCCGCTCCGGCGTGGTGGCCATTCCCGCGCCGCTCAACTACGAAGGCTTCCCCAAGAGCGTCTGCACGAGCATCAACGAAGTGGTGTGCCACGGCATTCCCTCGGAAGACGATATCCTCGAAGAGGGCGACATCATCAACGTAGACGTTTCCACCATACTCGACGGCTATTATAGCGACGCCTCGCGCATGTTTGTCATAGGGCAAACGACGCCTGAAAAGGAGAAACTCGTGCGCGTGGCAAAGGAATGTCTCGAAATCGGCGCGGAAGCCGCAAAGCCCTGGGGCTTCGTGGGCGACATCGGCAAGGCCATATCGCGCCACGCCCATAAAAACGGCTTCGGCGTGGTACGCGCGCTCTGCGGACACGGCGTTGGGCTGGAATTTCATGAAGAACCCGAAGTGGACCACTACAACACGCACCGCAAGGGTATGCTTCTCGTGCCGGGCATGGTGTTTACCATCGAGCCGATGATTAACATGGGCACGTGGGAAGTGTTTATCGACGAAGAAGACGGCTGGACCGTGGTGACGGAAGACGAGTTGCCTTCCGCACAATGGGAGCACACGTTCCTGATGACGGAGCACGGGCTCGAAATCCTCACACATTAATTCCCTCTCTCGGTGAATAAGAATATTCAAAACGACATAATAATATTGGGCATCGAGTCCAGTTGCGACGACACCTCGGCCGCCGTGATGAAAAACGGCGTGCTGTTGAGCAACGTTACGGCCAGCCAAGCCGTGCACGAAGCCTACGGCGGCGTAGTGCCAGAACTCGCCTCGCGGGCGCATCAGCAAAACATCGTGCCCGTGGTGAGCGAAGCCCTGCGGCAGGCAGGCGTGGCGAAAGAGCAACTCTCTGCCGTGTGCGTCACGCTCGGGCCGGGCCTTATGGGGTCGCTGCTCGTAGGAGCCTCGTTTGCCAAAGGCTTTGCCGCCGCACTCGGCATACCCCTTATAGAAGCCAACCACCTGCAAGGGCATATCCTTGCACATTTCATACGCCGCGCCGACGAGGCCGGCAAGGCCCTGCCGCCTTTCCCCTTTCTCTGCCTGCTCGTGAGCGGCGGCAATTCGCAGATTGTCAAGGTGAATGCCTACAACAAACTTGAAATTCTCGGGCAGACCATTGACGACGCCGCCGGAGAGGCAATGGACAAATGCTCCAAAGTGATGGGCTTAGGCTATCCCGGAGGACCGATCATCGACCGCCTTGCACGCCAAGGCAATCCCAGCGCTTATTCTTTCAGTAAACCGAATATCCCGGGACTGGATTACAGTTTCAGCGGGCTGAAAACGTCGTTCCTCTACTTCTTGCGCGACGAAATGGCGAAAGACCCCGACTTCATCGAAAAGCACAAGGAAGACCTTGCCGCCTCGATAGAACGCACGATTGTGGAGATACTGATGAAGAAACTCGCCCTTGCAGTGAAGCAGACCGGCATCCGCCACGTGGCGCTCTCGGGCGGCGTTTCGGCCAACACGGCCTTGCGCGCCGCCTTTGCAGAACAGAGCGAAAAGAACGGCTGGACGATTTATATCCCGCCTTTCAGTTACACCACGGACAATGCTGCCATGATAGCCATCACGGGGCACTTCAAATATCTCGACAAAGACTTTTGCCCGCTCTCCAAACCCACTTATTCGCGAACCGTGTTGTGATAAAGAGACATAATAACCAAATGTCTCACGAGTAGGGGCGTTTTGCAAAACGCCCGCCGGGTGCGCCGAATGGGAAAATACAGCCAATCATTTTCCGGGCGTTTTGCAAAACGCCCCTACTCGCGAGACCTGAACTTTCAATAATAAATCATACAACCCATATAACGACAAAAATATTATGGAATTAGACTTGAAACTTGCCAGCAAAGAAATCAACGAAATTTTGTGGCGCGAAGCCAAAACTCTCTCAACTGCAGAAAGTTGCACAGCCGGTCGCATCGCCAGCGTGATTACCGCCGTGCCCGGCAGTTCCAATTATTATAAAGGCGGCCTTATTTGCTACGCCGACGAAACCAAAGAAAATCTCCTGCACGTTGATGCAAAGGTCATCGAAGAGCAAACGCCCGTTTGCGAAGAGGTGGTGAAGCAAATGGTGGTCGGCGCGTGCGACCTCTTCAATACCGACTACGCCGTTGCCATTAGCGGCTATGCAGGCCCCGGCGGCCCCGACGGCGGCAAGAGTGGCGTGATCGTAGGCACGATTTGGATTGCCGTAGGCACGAAGGACAACATCGTGACCAAGATGATCGAGGAAGACAACGGCCGCGACAAGAACCTCGCCTCTGCAACGAGCGTAGCCGTGCACATGCTGCTCGACTATCTCAAAGCCGGCGACGAAACGGTAGCCTAAAACCTACCCCGTCGACCCTTTTACCGGTTCACTGTTTACTATCCTTATGTCCCCATTCATTCCATACTCCATCAACTGCGGCGGGAGGCTCTTCGAACTGGCCCGCCCGCAGGTAATGGGCATTCTCAACGTAACGCCCGACTCTTTCTACGCAGGCAGCCGCAAGCAGACCGAAGCAGAGATTGAAAGCCGCGTGCAGGAAATTCTCGAAGAAGGAGGCACGATGATCGACATCGGCGCCTACTCTTCACGCCCCGGGGCTGACGACGTAAGTCCTGAGGAGGAAATGGCGCGGTTGCGCCGGGGACTGCAAATTGTGCGCCGCCTCGCACCCGAGGTGCCCGTTTCCGTGGACACGTTCCGCGCTGACGTGGCTCGGATGTGCGTGGAAGAATGTGGCGCAGATATCATCAACGATATTTCGGGCGGCACGATGGACAATAATATGTTCCGCACGGTGGCCAGCCTGCGCGTGCCGTATATCTTGATGCATATTCAGGGAACGCCTGCCACTATGCAGCAGGCGCCCCACTACGACGACCTCTTGCGAGAGGTCTTTCTCTTTTTGGCGGAAAGGGTGGAACGCCTGCGCCAACTGGGGGCAAACGACATTATCCTCGACCCCGGCTTCGGTTTCGGCAAAACCCTCGAGCACAACTACGACCTGATGAGCCACATCGCGGACTTCCGCGAGTTCGACCTGCCGCTCCTCGTGGGCATCTCCCGCAAGTCGATGATTTACAAACTCATCGGCGGCACGCCCGCCGATGCCCTCAACGGTACCACCGCGCTCAACACGATTGCCCTGCTGCAAGGAGCGCACATCTTGCGCGTCCACGACGTGAAAGCCGCCGCAGAGGCGGTGCAAATCGTGGAGAAAATGCGCGAATGCCGCAACGATTGACACTTTATCATAATCTAATGCTATGACACGCGAGGAGATTGTACTCAACTTCTTGAACGAACACGATATCCCCTTTACCGTGTACCACCACCCTGAGGGCAAAACTATTGAAGAGGCCAAAAGGTGGTGGAAAGACGACGGAAGCGTGCATTGCAAGAACCTCTTTTTCCGTAACCACAAGGGCAACAAGCATTACCTTGTGTGTTTTCATTGCGACCACGACCTCGACATTCACGACCTCGAGCACCGGCTCAAAGCCTCGCTCATCGCGAAAGGGCAGCCCTCGTGCGGCAAACTTTCGTTTGCCTCGCCGGAGCGCATGATGCGCTACCTCGGTCTCGAGCCGGGCAGCGTTTCGCCGTTCGGGCTGATCAACGATGCGGAACACCACGTGCATCTCTTTCTCGACGAACTGCTGCAACACGCCCCCGCACTCTCTTTCCACCCCAACGATTGTCGCGGCACGGTCGTTATTGCCCGCGCCGACTTTGAACGCTATCTGAAAGCCGTGGGCAATACCTACGAATATCTCTCCCTTCATTAAGTAAACGGTAAAACCTCTTGCCAATGATTACCTTCGGCATCAAAGACATTATCGACATTGTCCTCGTGGCATTGTTGCTTTACTATATTTACCGGCTGATGAAAGAGTCGAGTTCTGCCAACATCTTTGCCGGCATCCTCGTCTTAATCGTCGTGTGGATATTCGTGTCCCACATTTTCGAGATGCGCCTTTTGGGCGGCTTGCTCGACAGGGTGGTCAACATGGGTGCCATAGCCCTCATCATTCTTTTCCAAGAAGAAATCCGCCACTTCTTTTCCAGCATCGGCACGCGCCGCAGCACGCACTTCCTGCGCCGGCTCTTCAACCGCAACAAAGTGGAGACGGGCCACCGCGAGGACATCATGCCCATCGTCATGGCGTGCATGAGCATGGGCAAACAGCGCGTGGGCGCGCTTATTGTTATTGAGCGCAACGTGGGGCTGAGCGAAATCATCAATTCGGGCGACATCATCAACGCTAATATCAACCAGCGGCTTATAGAAAACATTTTCTTCAAAAACAGTCCGTTGCACGACGGTGCGCTCATCATCTCTCACCAGCGCATCAAGGCGGCGGGCTGCATCTTGCCCGTGTCGCACGACACGGACATCCCCAAGTCGCTCGGCTTGCGCCACCGCGCCGCGCTCGGCATTTCGCAGAAGAGCGACTGCATCGCCATCATCGTTTCGGAGGAAACGGGCGGCATCTCCATTGCCGAAGGCGGCCAGTTCTATCTGCGCCTCTCCGCCGAAGAACTGGAACGCCACCTCACCGCGCGCTGGACGGAATAAAACGCGGCGCGGCATCTTCAAGCAATATTTTTCCTAATATCATATTAACCTTAATTCCTTTTACCTATGAAAAGATTGCTATCTCTCTTCGGCCTTCTGCTTTGCATCTTCGGGCAAAGTCGTGCCGAAGTGGCGGCAGTGAACGCTTCGGGCGACGCCGTCACGAGCACCACCTCGATTAGCAGCGAAAAGGTCTACGTGATCCGCAGCGCGCGCGGTTTCCTTTTCTACTCTTCCCAGAGTGCTTATTCTTCCAAGATTGCCGGCAGCAACGGCGAGAACAAGTATCTCTACTCGCTCGGTGCAGGCAAGTTCGTACGCAGCGACGGTTCCTATGAAGATGAACCCACTTCGCCCGTCACGTTCGCCGAGACCGGCAACAGCACCTACCCTTGGACCATCAAGATCGGCAGCAACATCGTCAATATGCAGACTTCCGGCGGCGTGGCACAGGGTGTAGTGGTTGACTCCTGGAATACTCCCGACGACGGCAACCGACTCCAAATCATCGAAGCCACGGCTCCCGCCACGTTCAACGCTCACATGCAGAAGCTCTACGGCATCACCTCCGACACAGGTTTTGAAAACAGCCAGGTATATGCCATGCGCAGCGCACGCGGTTTCTTGCTCTACACCGCCACTGCCGACAAACTCGCAGGCAGTGCCTTGATCAGCGAAGCCGGCGCGGCAGATTTCACCCAGACTGCCCAGCAACTGTCCGTCCGCACCGTGGAAGGCAACAAATATCTTTATTCTATCGGCGCAGGCAAGTATGTGAAGAGCGACGGCACGTATGAAGACACGCCCACCTCGCCCCTCACGCTCACCGCCACGGGCGATGCCACCTATCCCTGGCAGGTGAAACTCGGCGATAACGTGATCAATATGCAGGAGACCGGCGGCGCAGCCCCCGGCGTTATCTATAATGATTACAGCACGCTCGACCCGGGCAACAAACTGCAAATTCTCCGCACCTACACCGAGGTGAAGCCCGACGAGACTTCGCTCTATGCCGAGTTCAACACGGTAGAGGCCGGCACGCGCCCCGAAGGCGTGAGCGACTATACGTTGTGGTACAACGTACCCGTGGCCAAGACGGGCGTTTCCGATACGTGGATGGAATATGCCCTGCCTTTGGGCAACGGCCAAATCGGCACCACCATTCGCGGCGGTGTGCTCAAAGACGAAATCCAGTTCAACGAAAAGACGCTCTGGAAGGGCACGTCTGCCAACAGCAACCAAGGCTATTATCAGAACTTTGGTTCCATTATGGTCACCGACCTCAGCGGCTCGTTCAGCCTCGCAGATGCCACCGCACCCGTCAAAGCCTACAACCGCTACCTCGACATTATCAACGGCGTGGGTGGCGTGAACTTCAAGAGCAGCGACGAGGCCACTTCCTACGAACGCCGCTACTTCGTTTCCGCCACCGACCAGGCCTTCGTTGCCCACTACGAAGCCAAGGGCACGGACAAGATGACGCTTAAATTCGCCTTCAATCCCGACAACCAAATCGGCGCGGGCAGCGTGACCTATGCCGAGGGCACCGCCGCCTTCAGCGGAGCCATGGAAACGATTAAGTATAACGCCAAGTTCAAGGTACTCGCCGATGCCGGCGCAACTGTTTCCACTTCCAAGGGTTTCATCAAGGTGGAAAACGCCACATGGATCAATCTCATCATGGCCGCCGCCACGGACTACGACTGCGCCAAGTCGGGCTGCGTGACGGGCGAAACGGCAGAGCAGATCGCCGCCAAGGTTCAGGCACGCATCGATGCCGCTGCCGCTAAGGAATATGCCACGCTCCTGGCCGACCACATCGCCAAGCACAGCGAGTTGATGAACCGCGTAGCGTTCAACATCGCAACGCCCTGCACCGACAAGACCACGCAGCAGCTCGTGGAATACTACAACGCCGCCACGGCCAACAAGACGGCCAACGACGGTCTGTACCTCGAAAGCCTCTATTTCCAGTACGGCCGCTACCTCACCATCGGCGCAAACCTCGACACGAGCATCCACGCGCCCAGCAACTTGCAGGGCATCTGGAACGACCGCTCCAACTCCAACTTCTGGCACTGCGACGTACACGCCGACATCAACGTCGAGATGAACTACTGGCCCGTTGACCCCACCAACCTCAGCGAGATGCACAAGCCGTTCCTCGAACACATCATCGACCTCGCCACCGCCGCCAATTCTCCCTGGAAGGCTTTGGCACAGAAGATCAAGAGCGGCGCACCGGGCTGGGCTGTAGCCGTTGAGAACAATATCTTCGGCGGCACCTCCACTTGGGAAAACAGCCGCATCAAGACGCTCGGCGCATGGTACTGCACGCACTTCTGGCGTTACTACAAATACACGCTCGACCGCGACCTGCTCAAGCGCGCCCTGCCCGTGATGTACGATGCCGCCCTCTACACTCAGGCGCTCTGCACCACAGACAGCAAGGGTCTCTACGAAATCAAGAACGAATGGAGCCCCGAGCACGGCAACACCGACGTAACGGCGTTCGCGCAGCAAACGTCTTACGAACTCCTCGACGAAATCTTTAAGGCGCACGAAGAACTTGGCAGCGAGTCACCCCTCACCGCCGCGCAAATCTCTGCCATTCAGAATTTGTACGACAAGTTCGACAAAGGCCTCTGGACCGAGACCTACGGCGGCAAGACCTGTATCTCAGAATGGAAGAACTACGCTCTTTCCGACCAGCAGCACCGCCACCTCTCGCACCTCATGTGCCTCTATCCCTTCTCGCAGGTGAGCGCATTCGACACCACGACCGAAGGCCAGAAGCTCTTCAAAGCAGCCCACAACGGGCAGATCGCCCGCAACGGTGACGTGACGGGTTGGTCGATGGGCTGGCAAACCAACACTTACGCCCGCTGCCTCGACGGCTACAATGCCCGCCGCAACCTTACGCTCGCCCTGCGCCACTCTCGCTCCTACGGCATTGAGATGGGCAACTACGGCGGCTGCTACTACAACCTCTTCGACGCGCACTCGCCCTTCCAGATCGACGGCAACTACGGTTGCACGAGCGGTATCGCCGAGATGCTCTTACAGAGTTACGACGACATCATCACCGTCCTGCCCGCCCTGCCCGAAGCATGGAAGGCCAGCGGTTCGATGAAGGGCTTGAAGGCTCAGGGCAACTACACCGTAGACCAGGAATGGACGAACGGCGAAGCCACGAAGGTGGTAATCACCAACAACCTCGACCAAGACCGCGAGGTTAAGGTGCGCCTCAAAATCGGCGACGCTTTCACCGTCAAGACCTACAATATCACCGCCCTCGGCAGCATCGAAATCGACGGCAACGGCGTGGTAAGCAGCATTGCCAGCCTCCCCGCCTCCGACAATCTCGTCGCCGACAGCATCTACACCCTTTCCGGCGTCCGCTTGAGCGGCAACGTGAACAGCCTCCCCAAAGGCGTTTACGTGGTGAACGGCAAAAAGGTGATCGTCAAGTAAAGACGAATTACAGATACAAAAATAGCGCAGGGCTTCCTGCGCTATTTTTTTTGCTTTTGGTAAATCGTGTGATTGGGGCGGGCGTTTTGCAAAACGCCCCTACTTCCATAACTCGTTCTGTCGCTGCGCCGCTTTTTGCTCCGCCGCACTGCCGCCCGGTTCCCAAAGGCGCGTGCCGCGCAACTCCTCAGGGAGATAGTCCTGCCGCACAAAGTTGCCGGGATAGTCGTGCGGATAGAGATAACCGTCGTGATAACCCAGTTCCGCCATGAGTTGCGTGGGTGCGTTGCGCAAGGGTAGGGGCACGGGCTGCGGCCCCGTCTGCTTCACCAACTCGATGGCGCGGTTGATGCCCATGTATGCCGAATTGCTCTTGGGGCTTGTGGCGAGGTACACCGTGGCCTCCGCCAGTGGAATGCGCCCCTCGGGCCAACCCACCTTGTGCACCGCGTCGAACGCCGCGTTGGCCAGCAGCAGCGCGTTGGGATTGGCCAGACCGATGTCTTCCGCCGCGCTGATCACGAGGCGGCGGGCGATAAACTCCGGCTTCTCGCCGCCCTCAATCATACGTGCCAACCAGTAGAGCGCGGCGTCGGGGTCGCTGCCGCGTATGCTTTTGATGAAAGCCGAGATAATATCGTAGTGCATCTCGCCCTGCTTGTCGTAGGCGGCGGCAGAGGGCGAGGAGGCCAGCAGCGAGGTGACCAGTTCGTTGGTCACCGGGAGTTGTGCCGCGTCAGGGTCGGCAGAGGTTACGAGGTCGAGCAGGCCGAGCAGTTTGCGTGCGTCGCCGCCGCTGTAGCGCAGCAGTGCTTCGTGCTCCTTAATCTCTATGTTGCGGTCTTTGAGATATTCGTCCTCCGTGAGTGCGCGGTGGAGCAGGGCGAGGAGGTCGTCCTTGCCGAGCGGCTGGAGCACGTAGACTTGCATGCGCGAGAGGAGCGGGCGGATCACCTCGAAGGAGGGGTTTTCCGTCGTTGCGCCGATAAGCGTCACCACGCCCGTCTCCACGGCATTGAGCAGCGAGTCCTGCTGCGACTTCGAGAAGCGGTGGATTTCGTCGATGAAGAGCAGCGGGCTCTGTGTGGAGAAGAATTTGCTTTTGGCGGCGCGGTCGAGCGTTTCGCGCACCTCCTTCACACCGGCGGCGGTGGCGGAGAGCGTGAAGAAAGGCACGTCGAGGCGGCGTGCTATGATGTTGGCAAGTGTGGTTTTACCCACGCCCGGCGGTCCCCAGAGTATGCGCACCCTGTCCCACAAGGTGTTGCTGGCCGACGTATTCGTCGAGCGTGCGCGGGCGCAAGCGTTCTGCAAGAGGTGTCATATTTATATTATATATTTGATGGGCAAAGTAGGGGCGTTTGAAAACGCCCCTACTTCAGGCGGCGCAACCCCGTCCTACTTGTTTTTTATCCAAATTCATTTCCCCCGAAGCGTATTGCAAAAGTACAAAATCATAAAGAAAGGCAGGCACGCCGCGTGCAAAATATTGTAATCGCGCAGAAACTCCCTGCGCAGAGCGTGCAAAAGGCCTTTGCAATCATTAACTCTGCCACTGAGCAAGATTTTACGAAAGTTTAGGAAAAAATAACGTTGAGCGTTTGGCGGAAAATTTTGAGGCAGGACGAAAACTTTTTCTTATAAAACAGTTTCAACTATCTTATATGACCGTAAAAACTATCCTATAAGATAATTTTCATTACGTTGCTGATAATTTTTACGATCACGGAGAAAATTTTTCTTTGCTCCTTGATAGTTTTAGGGCATAAAAAGAAGGAAGAGCGGTCCGCGCCGTTCTTCCTTGCTTACACAGCAAAGATAAGCCTTTTCTGCCGACCTGCAAAATGCCAAAAAGTGTTGGGAAAGTTTTATTTGCGCAAAACAGCGGGCGCACGGCGGCCCGATAAAGGGCGATTGCGCAAAAAAATGCTTTTTCATATAAGAAAACACGAGAAAAATGAGTAATTTTGTGCGCAATAAAACCTTAGCGCATTTATGATATCTGATTTTATTGCCGACAAAATTGTCATGGACGGCCTTACCTATGACGACGTCCTGCTTGTACCCGCGTACTCGGAAGTTCTGCCCCGTACCGTTTCCCTCAAAACCAAGTTCTCGCGCAACATCGAGTTGCAAATCCCGTTTGTCACTGCCGCAATGGACACCGTGACCGAGGGCAAAATGGCCATCGCCATTGCCCGCGAAGGCGGTATCGGCGTGATACACAAGAACATGAGCATCGAGGAACAGGCGCGGCAGGTGGCTATTGTGAAGCGTGCCGAAAACGGCATGATCTACGACCCCGTGACCATTCGCCGCGGCAGCACCGTGCGCGACGCGCTGGCGCTGATGAGCGAATACCACATTGGCGGTATTCCCGTAGTGACCGACGAGGGCTGCCTCGTGGGCATCGTGACCAACCGCGACCTCCGCTTCGAGCGCAACCTCGACAAACTCATCGACGAGGTGATGACGAAGGACAACCTCGTGACCACCACGCAGCAGACCGACCTCATGGCCGCCGCGCAGATTTTGCAGGAAAATAAAATCGAGAAACTCCCCGTGACCGACAAGAACGGCCGCCTCGTGGGACTGATTACTTATAAAGATATTACTAAGGCCAAGGACAAACCCATGGCCTGCAAGGACGAGAAAGGCCGCCTGCGCGTGGCAGCCGGCGTGGGCGTTACCGCCGACACGCTCGAGCGTATGGACGCTTTGGTGAAGGCCGGAGCAGATGCCATCGTAATCGACACGGCGCACGGGCACTCTAAGTTCGTCATCGACAAACTCAAAGAAGCAAAGGCAAGTTTCTCCAACGTAGATATAGTAGTGGGCAACGTGGCCACGGGCGAAGCCGCCCGTATGCTGGTGGAAGCCGGCGCTGACTGCGTGAAAGTGGGCATCGGCCCGGGCAGCATCTGCACCACGCGCGTGGTGGCAGGCGTGGGCGTGCCGCAGCTCTCTGCCGTCTATGATGTGGCGAGCGCGCTGAAAGGCACGGGCGTGCCACTTATTGCCGATGGCGGCCTGCGCTATTCGGGCGACGTGGTGAAAGCCCTTGCCGCCGGCGGCTATTGCGTGATGATCGGTTCGCTGATTGCCGGCACGGAGGAAAGTCCGGGCGAGACCATCATCTTCAACGGGCGTAAGTTCAAGACCTATCGCGGCATGGGTTCGCTCGAAGCCATGGAAAATGGTTCGAAAGACCGTTACTTCCAGGGCGGCGTAAGCGAAGTGAAGAAGCTCGTGCCCGAGGGCATCGCCGGTCGCGTGCCTTACAAAGGCAGCGTGCAGGAAGTTATCTACCAGATGGTAGGCGGCCTGCGCTCCGGCATGGGCTATTGCGGCGCCGCTACCATCGAGGACCTCCACAATGCCAAGTTCGTGCGCATCACCAACGCCGGCGTGCTCGAAAGTCACCCCCACGACATCACTATCACCAGCGAGGCACCCAATTACAGCCGCCCGGGAGAATAGTAGGGGCAGAACAACGCCCGCATCATTATGGAATAGCTTATCAATAAAAACCTCACACAAACCGACATGAAGAAAACTTTGTTTGCGCTCCTCTTCGCCCTCGGCTTGCCCGCAATGGCGCAGACCGCCGGCGACCCCGTGCTCATGACCATCAACGGAAAGGACATCACGCGCTCCGAATTTGAATATTCATACAACAAAAACGGAAACGTAGAGGGAGCAGTAGAGCAAAAGACCATCGAAGAATACGTGCCGATGTTTGTAAACTACAAACTCAAAGTCGCCGCCGCTGAGGCCGCGAAGCTCGACACGCTCGAATCGTTCAAAAAAGAATTCCTTACCTACCGCGACATGCAGCTCACGCCGTACATGGTGGATCAGTTCTTCATCGACTCCATCTGCACCGACGTGTACGCCCGCACCGAGAAGCAACTCGGCGGCATGGACGTGATCAAGCCCGCGCACATCCTCATCCAACTCAAGCAAAACGCCGGCGAGGCGGAGAAGCAGGCGGCCAAGCAAAAGGCCGACTCGATCTACAACGCCCTGCTCGGAGGTGCCGACTTTGCCAAAATGGCTGAACTCTATTCCGCCGACCCCGGTACGGCGAAGCGCGGCGGACAGTTGCCCGAACTCGGTCCCGGTGCCTTGGTAAAGGAGTTTGAGACCGCTGCCTACGCACTCAAGAAAGGCGAAATGTCGCAGCCGGTGCTCTCGCCCTATGGCTACCACATCATTAAGATGACCGACCGTCACGCCCTCGCGCCCCTCGACTCTCTGCGCCCCGAAATCATCGAGGCGCTCAAGCGTCAAGGCATCGAGGAAGCATCGGCAGAATACCGCATCAAGAAACTCGTGGACGCTTCAAACGGCCGCCTCACGCGCGAAACCGTGCTCGACAGCGTGCTTGCCGCCCACGAGAAGGACAATGCCGAGTTGCGCTACCTTGTGCAGGAGTACCACGACGGTCTCTTGCTCTACGAAGCCAGCAAGCGCGACGTTTGGGACGTGGCAGCCGCAGATACCAAAGGCTTGGAGCAATATTACAAGCAGAATAAAAAGAAGTATGCTTGGACTGAACCGCGCTTCAAAGGCTTTGTCTATCAGGTGAAGAACGTCAAAGATGCCAAGCGCCTGGCTAAACTTTTGAACAAAAGCATCGACGGCGATTGGCGCAAGGCGGTTAAGGAGCAGTTCAACAAAGACTCTGTCACCGTGTTCGTGACCGGACCTTACATCTGCAAGGCAGGTGAGAACAGTTATGTGGACGCTTATGCTTTCAAAACCAAGGCAGCAGCCCCCGCGCCCATGAAGGGCTACGTGCAGACGGGCGTGGCCGGCAAAGTGCTCAAGCAGCCCAAGAGCTATCTCGACGTTAAAGCGCAGGTGACGAGCGATTATCAGGAACAGAAAGAAAAGGAGTGGGTGGAAAGCCTGCGCCAGCGTTTCCCGTTCTCTGTTAAGCAAGATGTGCTCAAAACCGTGAACAAGCATTGAGAAGCGGTTCCCGACATCCTATATATATAATATTGTATGATTAGAAAAATCCTGTTCGTCCTTGTCGCAATGCTGCCCGTGCTTGCCGCCGCGCAGAAAAACGTGGTAGACGAGATAGTGTGGGTGGTAGGCGATGAACCGATTCTGCTCTCCGACATTGAAGAAGTGCGCATATCTTCCGAACTGCCCGGCAGCGACCCCGTGGACAATCCCTACTGCACCATTCCCGAGCAAATCGCCCTGCAAAAGCTCTACCTGCATCAGGCAGAGCTGGACAGCATTGAGGTGAGCGAGGGCGACGTGATACGTTCCGTAGACCAGCGCATTAACTACCTCATTCAGCAGTACGGTTCGCGCGAAGCCGTGGAAATCTTTGCCCGCAAGAAGATTTCGCAACTCCGCGAGCAGTACAAGAAGATGGAGCGCGAGAAGGAAATGATGTTCGAGGTGCAGCGCAAACTCGTTGGCAGCGTAAGCGTGACGCCCGCCGAGGTGCGCGAATATTTCAAGGAGATGCCCGAAGACAGTCTGCCCTTCGTGCCTACGCAGGTGGAAGTGCAAATCATCACCTCCGAGCCGCGCGTGTCGCGCGAGGAAGTGGAGCGCATCGAAGGGCAGTTGCGCGAATTTGCGCGGCGTGTGAACAGCGGCGAGACGGAGTTTTCTACCCTTGCAAAGTTTTATTCGCAGGATGGTTCGGCACGCGATGGCGGCGAGCTCGATTATGCGGGGCGCAACCAGTGGGTGCCCGAATTTGCCAACGTGGCCTTTTCCCTCACCGACCCCAAAAAGGTGTCGAAAGTAGTGAAGACCGAGTTCGGCTACCATATCATACAGCTCATTGA
>SFPF01000082.1 GCA_004552155.1 Bacteroidales bacterium | reverse complement strand
CGACACTTTAATCAATGCAACATCGTTTCCCCAGGGCGCTGCCCTGGGCTGAGTGCAGCAATTGGGCTTACAGCCCGCCACACTTGTGCAGCCAACGCAGTGAAATCATGCATTTATATGAACGATTTGTTATTCGTGAGATTAGTGCGACCGACAAGGTCGCCTTTTTACCCGTTGAAAGAGATTAGTGTAAATCCGTGAAATTCGTGGGCGAAAACAATCATGGACGAAAAAAATCGCAGACAAGATTCTTTCATTTGATAAAAATCAAATAAATCTCACTTTCTCATAAGAAAAGCCTTAATTCCAAGAAATTTATCGTAAATTTGCGCCGGTTTTCGGCTTCGCCCTCCAAAGCGCAGCCGCAGCGCCCCGCCATTCCCGCCGACTTCGGGCAAATTCTCCAACTCCCGGGCCGTGCGCCCACCCAGCCCCTCGGAACGGATTGGCAGCACGCCGCAAGGCGGTTCTTTTCAGGGCAACGAAAGAAGCGAAAACCAGAATTATCTATTTTATCAACCTTATTATTAACTATTTTAATGGAGAATTTAAAAAACATCGCTCCGCTTGCCGACTTTGACTGGGAAGCATTTGAAAACGGTTCTGTAGAAGCTGGCGCAAGCCACGAGGAACAAGAAAAGGCCTACGACGAAACCCTCGCACGCGTAACTGAAAACGAGGTAGTCGAAGGTACCGTTATTTCTATCACCAAGCGCGAGGTGACCGTCAACATCGGCACCAAGAGCGACGGCATCATCCCCGTCAGCGAGTTCCGCTACAACCCCGATCTCAAAGTGGGCGACGTAGTTGAAGTTTACGTAGAAAACCAAGAAGACAGCAAAGGACAGCTTATCCTTTCCCACAAGAAGGCTCGCGCCAGCAAGTCTTGGGAACGCGTCAACGAAGCACTCGAAAACAAGGAAATCATCAAGGGCTACATCAAGTGCCGCACGAAGGGCGGCATGATTGTCGACATCTTCGGCATCGAAGCCTTCCTGCCCGGTTCGCAGATCGACGTTAAGCCCATCCGCGACTACGACGTATTCGTGGGCAAGACGATGGAGTTCCAGATTGTCAAGATCAATCAGGAATACAAGAACGTTGTCGTTTCTCACAAGGCACTCATCGAGGCAGAACTCGAAGCCCAGAAGCAGGAGATTATCTCCAAGCTCGAAAAGGGTCAGGTGCTCGAAGGTACGGTTAAGAACATCACCAGCTACGGCGTGTTCATCGACCTCGGCGGCGTGGACGGTCTCATCCACATCACCGACCTCTCTTGGGGCCGCGTGAACGACCCGCACGAAATCGTGGAACTCGACCAGAAGCTCAACGTCGTTATCCTCGACTTCGACGAAGAGAAGAAGCGCATCGCCCTCGGCCTCAAGCAGCTCACCCCGCATCCCTGGGATGCCCTCGACCCCGAACTCAAAGAAGGCGACAAGGTACACGGCAAGGTAGTGGTTATGGCCGACTACGGCGCATTTGTAGAAATCGCACCGGGCGTTGAAGGCCTTATCCACGTGAGCGAAATGAGCTGGAGCCAGCACCTCCGCTCCGCACAGGACTTCCTCAAGGTGGGTGACGAGGTCGACGCCGTTATCCTCACGCTCAACCGCGCAGAGCGCAAGATGTCTCTCGGCATCAAGCAGCTCAAGAATGACCCCTGGAACGAAATCGAAACGAAATACCCCGTCGGTTCTAAGCACACCGCCAAGGTGCGCAACTTCACGAACTTCGGCGTATTCGTTGAACTCGAAGAAGGCGTTGACGGCCTTATCCACATCTCCGACCTCTCTTGGACGAAGAAGGTGAAGCACCCCTCTGAGTTCACGCAGATCGGCAACGAAATCGAAGTCGTTGTGCTCGAAATCGACAAGGAGAACCGCCGCCTCTCGCTCGGCCACAAGCAGCTCGAAGAAAATCCCTGGGACGTATTTGAAACCGTCTTCACCGAAGGCAGCGTACACGAAGGCACCATCACCGAACTCCTCGAGAAGGGTGCAGTGGTTCAGCTCGAATACGGCGTAGAAGGCTTCGCAACGCCCAAGCACCTCGTTAAGGAAGACGGCAGCCACGCCGTAGAGGGCGAAAAGCTCCCCTTCAAGGTGATTGAGTTCAACAAGGACAGCAAGCGCATCATCCTCTCTCACAGCCGCACCTTCGAAGATGCAGCCCGCGCCGAAGCTCGCGCAGAGCGCAAGGCCGCTGCCAAGAAGGCTCCCAAGAAGGAAGAAGCTCCCGCTATCCAGAACCAGGCCGCTTCCACCAGCCTCGGCGACATCGACGCCCTCGCTGAACTGAAAGCCAAGATGGAAAAGGGCGAATAATCCCCTATCCTATCCATACTTGATAAAATCGTGCCGCGCACATAGTCTGCGCGGCACGATTTTTTTTCGTTCATATAAATGCATGTTTCACTGCGTTGGCTGCACAAGTGTGGCGGGCTGTAAGCCCAATTGCTGCACTCAGCCCAGGGCAGCGCCCTGGGGGAACGATGTTGCATTGATTAAAGTGTCGCGCTCTGAAATGTCGTGCAAACGAGAGCAATCAAGCTTGCTTGGATTGCCGAGTGCAGCCGACATTATGAAAAGAGCAACCTGCTTTATGAGGGGCAACGCCCCGTGTGGCGTTAAGGGCGTAATGGGTTACGCGCTTTCGGCGCGTGGCATTTTTGCGCAGGCGCAAAAATGCCGAATGTATCAATCGCGGTCTACGTTCCCCAGGGCGCTGCCCTGGGCTAAGGGCAACAATTGGGCTTACAGCCCGCCCCAACCATTTAACGAGCGTTTTGCACAACGTTGAATTTTCGTACAAGCGAGCGCAATTTTCGTGCAATTCGTGGGCAAATAAAACCAACGTTTGTGCAAGGCGAGCGCAGAGACCTCCGCGCTCGCTTGCTCGGCATCTTACCATCAAAAAGCAAGCATCTTAGCACAAAAGGGCACTTTTTGCAAAGAAAAACACAATTTTATTATTATATTTGCAGGGCAAAGCACTATTGCAACAATCACCAAATCAATAACATATTAATTTTTTAATCTACAATGCGAAAACTACAACGATTGACACTCGCTGCAATCCTCGCACTCGGCGGCACGCTTAGCGCCCACGCCGACGGATTTCGCAGCGTGCTCGTGACGCTCCAAGACGGCAGCGAAACGCAAATCAACCTCAACGACAAGATGACGACGCAGTTCGACGACACGTTTGTCATCTTCTCCGACGGCAACGCCCTCGTGAAGGTGCTGCGCACGCAGTTCTACCGTATGACCTTCTCCACGGAGCTGGGCATCGACAACCTCAAAGCCGACGGCAAGGCCGACGGCTTCAGCCTCAACGGCCGCGCCCTCTGTTTCAAGGGACTTAAAGCCGGCTCTAACGTGGAAGTATTCGCCGCCGACGGCCGCCTCATCAGCAGCACGGCCGCTGAAGGCACGTACACGCTGCGCCTCGACGGAGTGCCCGCCGGCGTGTATGCAGTGAAAGTTAACGGAGTGTCTTACCTTATCAGCCTGAAATAATGAAAACGAGCAAACTTATCCTTTCCATTCTCTCCCTCTTCATGCTCTGCTCAACAGGCTTGAAGGCACAGGTGTGCGAACGCTTGGACGCCAAGCGCGCCGACAGCACGTTCGTTTCGTTTATGGTGGACGACATCGACCGCATCGTTTATCAGAAGGCCAACGCAGGCGATGAGGGCTACTCGGTGGCCTTCGTCGTGCCTTTCGTGGGCGATCCCACTCCCCTGCCCCTTTCGGAGTTCGTAGTTTTGCAATATGAGCCCATCGGCAAGGCTTATCAGGAAATCGCCCGCGAGTTCGACGAGCACGCGCCCCTCGTGATGCTTGACTGCATCAACAACAACAATACCATCAGCAACGAGAAGCCCGTGGACTGGACGGCGCAGCGTCCCTACGGCAAGGTGCACTTCGTTGTCCGCAACGAACCGGGCTACGAAAGCACGTACGAGGTTGTGGGACAATATACGGGCAAGGTTTATACCGACAATGCCGGTTTCGTGTTCTGGGAAGCACCCGAGGACAACCACCTCGGACAGGACGCGCTCACGTTCTTCATGCCCAACGAGCCCGTCACGATCCGCGTTATTTCCAAAGAGCTGACCACTTACGAGGGCTATCACTTCGTGGGCAAATACACCGGTTTCGGCGTGACCTCGGGCAACGGCCTGCTCTCCAAGACCGACGCCGCGCCCTTCTCGCTCGAGCTCAAGGCAAACACCTCCTGCCACGTTAGTTCCACGGATGCAATGGCGTATAGTTTCGTCGACATCTATACCTACGAAGACGGCGCTGACGGCTTCAAGCATTACGTGGAAGAACTGGCCGAAGATGAAGAACCCGACCTCTCTTTCCGCGACCAGCCGGCCTACGGCGTGAACGGCACGTTCTTCGCCAACGACTTTATCTTATGCGACATTCACGACTACAACAACGACAAGCACGAGAACACGCGCTACTACCTTATCTGCAAAAAACCCTGCGACTACGTTTGCGCACAGCGCGATGCCTCGGCCTACATGGCGCTGATGGAAGCCACGGACAAGTACACGGGCGCAAAGCACTGGTTCTTCCTCTCCAACTACGGCATCAACACCTACCGCGCCACCGTTGACTTTGTTAGCGGCACGACCATCGGCGAGCCCTGCGAAGCCTTCGTTACCTACAACGGCACAGTACAATATAAATATGTGCTCGCCGACGGCGGCGACCCGCAGTTTATTGCCAAGGGCAAGGAAGCCGGCACGTTCCTCTCCGCCAATGCCACGGGCTACGACATCAAGCTCGACGGCTTCGGGACGGCAACCATCGAGGGCAAGGAATATCCCTACACCGTTGAAAGCACCGTGGTGACCGTGACGCTCGCCGACGGCACGCACGTCTACACCATCGACATCGTGGGCGGCACGTACACCGAAGTAGTTTCTTCCGACTGGAACGGCGCAGCCTCTTACTCCAACGACCACCTCGAAGGCCGCTACCTCGAAGAGAGCGCCACGCTCCGCAACACTGATCTCTGCCGTGAGCGACTGCCAGAAATATATCTTCGACGCCGCTGCCAAGACGCTCACCATCACCAACGTGCTGCAAGGCGACGGCGAGGGCGGCAACCACCGCGCCAATCTCGTGTTCCAGTTGAGCGACGATTTGCAGAAGATGTGGCTCGCCGGCGACGACACGAAGATTTACGCCACCTCCTACGCCGGCAGCTACGTGAGCATCACGCAGGACAACCCGCTCGAGGCACCCGTTATCGTCATCGTTCCCCTCGAAGACCACTACACCGAAACGACGGGCGAGCTATTTATCAACCAAGACGCTTCGGGCAACGCCAAGGAAGGCTATGCCACGCTGAAAATCACGGCCATGGGCTCCGACGTCATCTCCTCCTGCGTGCCTTACACGTACGACAACAACGTCCTGACGCTCAAAGGCGTCACCGTGGGCGACGGCACCTACGGCACCACGACTGTCGACATCGTGTTTAACGTAACGCCCGACGGCCGCGTGCAGGGCACGGGCACTTACTACGGCACGAACATGACCACCGCTTTCATGCAAGTAGACCTCGCTTCTGACGACTTCGTTCCCGCCATGCCGGGCGACGAGCTGGCTGCCAAATATACGGGCAAATACTACCTCGGCACGAACGACGACGACGGCACGGGCAACAATCCCACGGTTGACGCCACGCTCACCATCGACCGCGATGCCAACGGCAACCTGAAAGCGGGCTACGCCTACTTCCTCGTGCGCATGGCGGCAGGCAAGTTTGGCGACAAGAGCGTGCCCTACGAACTGACCAACGGCCAGCTTGTGCTGAAAGGCTACGGCCTGATGGACGACCCCGCTGCCGACCTCGTGTTCACAATCAACAGCGACGGCACGCTGCAAGCCACGGGCAAACTCCAAGGCATGTACTCCACAATGTCGGCCTTCTACGTAGACTTGAGCAAAGCCGCCCTCTCGCCGGCAGAATAAGAGCACAAACGCAATAACATCATAAAAAAGAGGAGGCTGCGCCAAAATTGGCGCAGCCTCGTTTTATAATCATCTAAAAGAAACGGAGGGCATAATAGCAGTTTTACGACCCACCCAACTTGGGTTATTAGTCTTATTTCTATTCTCACAAACTTACTAAATCTGAACAGTAGAAATTCAAAAGACTTAATAGTCTTCGTTCGACTTGTCACCCCTTAAACGATCTACAACAGTAGAAATTCAAAAGACTTAATAGTCGGCTTCAAGCGCATACCAAACATTCAGGAATCTACAACAGTAGAAATTCAAAAGACTTAATAGTCCTAATGTCGTTGCCTACGGGGCGGTCATCTACAACAGTAGAAATTCAAAAGACTTAATAGTCTAAAAATTTTTGTACTCTTCGCGTGCGTATCTACAACAGTAGAAATTCAAAAGACTTAATAGTCCAGAGGTGCAGGAAGAAGTGACGTTTGAGGATCTACAACAGTAGAAATTCAAAAGACTTAATAGTCCATGAACCGCCCGACATCTACCCTACTGATCTACTACAGTAGAAATTCAAAAGACTTAATAGTCCACGGCTCGTATCGTGGGCGCGGACTTGATCTACAACAGTAGAAATTCAAAAGACTTAATAGTCCTTGTAAGGAGTGACCGAAATTTTGGTATCTACAACAGTAGAAATTCAAAAGACTTAATAGTCGCACGGCGATGCAATATATCTACATCGAGAAGCGATCTACAACAGTAGAAATTCAAAAGACTTAATAGTCGGGTATTTAATTGTTGTTTAACTGTACTATCTACAACAGTAGAAATTCAAAAGACTTAATAGTCGAGGGACAGGCCATAGAAGAGAATAAGAAATTCAAAAGACTTAATAGTCGGAAATGATGGATTGGTTGCGTTACAGGGATCTACAACAGTAGAAGTTCAAAAGACTTAATAGTCAACGATTTGCGCGGTTTTTATGCACCATCTACAACAGTAGAAATTCAAAAGACTTAATAGTCCTATCATGCCGCGGGGTGTTGCTATTCTATCTACAACAGTAGAAATTCAAAAGACTTAATAGTCCAAAGTTATAACCTTTCTACCATACTACATCTACAACAGTAGAAATTCAAAAGACTTAATAGTCAACTTTTCAGCCCCTATATACAGCGTATCATCTACAACAGTAGAAATTCAAAAGACTTAATAGTCGTCGTTTTCCTTTTGCAAGCACACAGCATATCTACAACAGTAGAAATTCAAAAGACTTAATAGTCCAAGGACATCTCCAAGTATTACCACTATCATCTACAACAGTAGAAATTCA